>DATAWG010000083.1 GCA_036267355.1 Pirellulales bacterium
AGAAGCGCAGACGGCACACGGAGTGTGCCTGCTACGTTGCCGCGAACCCTCTGGCCCTGTGCGCAGAGCACCAAGAAGCGCCGACGGCACACGGAGTGTGCCTGCTACATAGGAAATTGAGTGGCTGGGGCGTCGGCGGAGCGGTATGATAGGAGGCGAGTTGGATTGCCATGTTTTTTGCCCACCCCATGATGTTGCTGCGAGCCGTCAGGCGGAGTTCCGGCCGCTGGGTTCGTTGCTCCCGCCTGTGAATTTGACGCCCGAAACGCCTCTAGCTTTCCGTTCATCGCTTCCGGAGGATTGTTTCGATCATGCGCGCTTCGATGATCGTCGCCGGTGGGTTCTTGCTTGTTGCCGGAAGATTGCCGGCAATTGCGGCGGCGGAACCGGCAGCGAAGCCGGTGGTGGCAGCTTCAGAACATCCGGCAGACGCAAAGCCGGTGGCATCGCCGGAAGCCGTTCGCTTTTTCGAAGCGAAAGTGCGGCCGGTGCTGGTCGACAATTGCTATAAGTGCCACGGCGATACGAAGCAGGAAGATAATCTGCGGCTCGATTCGCGGGCCGCACTGTTGGCCGGCGGCGATCAGGGGCCGGCCATGGTGCCCGGCAAGCCGCAAGAGAGTCTGCTGATCCAGGCGGTGAAGCACTCGGCCGATCTGTCGATGCCGCCGAAGAAAAAGTTGTCGGGCGAAGAGATCGACGATCTTTCGCGATGGGTCGAGTCGGGCGGCTATTGGCCGGAGGAGGACAAAACGGCGGCCGCGCCCCCGCGGAAGCCGATGCAGATCACGGCGAAAGACCGGGCCCACTGGGCTTTTCAATCCGTGCGGCAGCCGCCGATTCCCAGCGCGAACCGCTTGGGCAAGTATGCCGCGTGGTCAGCCAATCCGATCGACGCGTTCATTCTCGCCAGGCTCGAAGCCAAGAACCTTGAGCCGAATCCGCCGGCCAGCAAGCGGCAATTGATTCGCCGGCTGTATTACGATCTGACCGGCTTGCCCCCGACGCCGGCCGAGGCCGAAGCCTTTGCCGCCGATAAATCACCTGGCGCTTACGACACGCTGGTGGATCGCCTTTTGGCTTCGCCGCAGTATGGCGAAAAATGGGGCCGGCATTGGCTCGACCTGGTGCGCTATGCCGAAACCAATAGCTACGAGCGCGACAATCCGAAGCCGAACGTGTGGCGATATCGCGACTATGTGATCCGCTCGTTCAACGAAGACAAGCCCTACGACCAGTTCGTCCGCGAGCAATTGGCGGGGGATGAATTCTTGCCCCCCACGGCCGACGGCGTTATTGCCACCGGCTACTACCGGCTCGGCATTTGGGACGACGAACCGAGCGATCGCGAATTGGCCCGCTACGACGGGCTCGACGACATCGTGGCCACCACGGGGCAAGTGTTCTTGGGGCTGACGGTCGATTGCGCCCGTTGCCACGACCACAAGATCGACCCGATCCCGCAGCGCGATTACTACAAGCTGCTGTCGTTCTTCCAAAACGTGCATCCATACCACAACGGCGGCCCGACCGACGAACAGCCGATCCCGCCCAGCCCCGGCGAGCCGGCCGGCCGATCGCCGGGCATGGCATTGTGCGTCACGGAGCGCGGCCGCGAGGCACCCGACACATTCGTGCTCTTGCGTGGCAATCCGAACAACCATGGCGACAAAGTCGAGCCCGGTTTTCTGGAAGTGCTGGGGAATGAGAAGGCCGTGGTGCCGACGCCGGCCCCGAATGCGAAAACCACCGGCCGGCGCACGGCGCTTGCGAATTGGATCGTCGCGCCAACGAACCCGCTCACCGCGCGCGTGATGGTCAATCGGATTTGGCAGTATCACTTCGGCCGCGGCATCGTGCGCTCGCCGAACAATTTCGGCACGCAAGGCGATGCCCCGACGCATCCCGAATTGCTCGATTGGCTCGCGGCCGAGTTCGTGCGGCAGGGATGGCGATTGAAGCCGCTGCATCGGCTGATCGTGCGGTCGAATGCGTATCGGATGTCGTCGGCCGGCAATGCGGCGGCGCTGGCCGCCGATCCGGCGAACGATCTGTTTTGGCGATTCGACATGCGGCGTTTGACGGCCGAGGAGGTGCGCGATTCGATCTTGGCCGTGAGCGGCAAGTTGAATCGCAAGATGTTCGGCCCGTCGATCTATCCCGACATGCCGGCCGAGGTGTTGGCGAGCCAATCGCGGCCGGGCAACGGTTGGGAAAAATCGCCGCCCGAGGAGCAATGCCGGCGGAGCATTTACATTCATGAAAAGCGTTCGCTGCTGGTGCCGCTTTTGGAGGCCTTCGACCTCGGCGAGAGCGATCGCTCGAATCCCGTGCGGTTCAGCACCATCCCGCCCACGCAATCGCTGCAAATGCTCAACGGCAATTTCGTAAACGCGCAGGCGTCGGCCTTGGCCGAGCGCGCCAAGCGCGAAGCGGGCGACGATCCGAAGCAGCAAGTGCGGCTGGTGCTGAATCTGGTGACCGATCGCCCGCCGCAAGACGCGGAGATCGACCGCGGAGTGCGGTTGATCGAACGATTGCGCTCGCGCGACGGGGCGACGGCGGAAATGTCGCTACGGCTGTTTTGCCTGATGGCGCTGAATATGAACGAGTTCATTTATCTAGACTAGAGTGAGGGGTGAGAGACGCGTGGGTTAGCCCTGCCGCGCTAGCGGCGGGTGCGCTCCAAGCGATCTCCAAACATCAATGGACCGCAAATCATGACTCAACAAATCGACAACTCGGCCCACCACGGCGGCGGATTCTGCGGTCGCACGCGGCGCGAATTCCTTTGGGAGGCCGGCGCAAAATTCACCGGCCTTGCCCTGACCGCCATGCTCGCGGATAGCGGCTTCTTCCCAGGCCAATCGCTCGCTGCCGTGTCGGGAAATCCGCTCGCCCCGAAGCCGCCGATGATGCCGGCCAAGGCCAAGAGCGTGATCTTCTTGTTCATGTACGGCGGCCCAAGCCACGTCGACACGTTCGACTACAAGCCGAAGCTCTATCCGCTCGACGGCAAAATCGTGCCCATCAAAACATTCGGCCGCGGCGGCAAGAAAAACGAAGGACGCGTCGTCGGACCGAAATGGAAGTTCAAGCAATACGGCCAGTCGGGCAAGTGGGTCAGCGATCTGTTTCCCAATTTGGCTACCTGCGTCGACGACATTGCGTTCATCCATTCGATGACCGCCGATTCGCCGATCCATGGCTCGGCGATGCTGCAAATGAACACCGGCAAAATTCTTTCCGGCAGCCCGTGCCTCGGCTCGTGGACCAACTACGGGCTGGGCAGCGTCAACGAAAATCTGCCCGGCTTCGTGGTGATGCTCGATCCAACCGGCGGCCCGATCAGCGGCGCGAAGAATTGGTCGAGCGGCTACATGCCCGCCACGTATCAGGGCACGCTGCTGCGTTCGGCCGGCGAGCCGATTCTTGATCTTCGCCCGCCCGAAGGAATCTCGGATCCGATGCAGCGCGACCTGCTCGATTCGCTGCAAGAGTTCAACGCGTCGCATGAAGCTGCGCGGAGCGACAACAGCAATTTGGCGGCGCGCATCGCCAGTTATGAGCTGGCCTACGCGATGCAGCGTTATGCTCCCGAGGCTGTCGATATTTCGCAGGAAAGCGCGGCGACCAAAGAGCTCTACGGCTTGACCGAGCCGCGCACGCAGGAATTCGGCCGCCGCTGCTTGTTGGCTCGCCGGCTGGTCGAGCGCGGCGTGCGGTTCGTGCAGCTTTATGCCGGCGGGGCTCACAACGACCAGAACTGGGATGCCCACGGCGATCTGGTGAAGAACCACACGTTCCACGCCGGGCGCACCGATCGGCCGATCGCCGGGCTCATCAAGGATTTGAAGCAGCGCGGCCTGCTCGACGAAACGCTGATCATTTGGGGGGGCGAATTCGGCCGCCAGCCGACCGCCGAATACGCCAAGGGAACCGGCCGCGATCACAACGCCTATGGCTTCACGATGTGGATGGCCGGCGGTGGCATCAAGGGGGGCACGAGCGTCGGCCAGACCGACGATTTCGGCTCCGCCGCCGTGGCCGATCGGTTCCAGGTGAAGCATCTGCACGCCACGGCGCTGACGCAAATGGGCCTCGATCCGAACCACCTCACCTACTTTTACGGCGGCCTGAAACAAAAGCTCGTCGGTGTGCAGGGCGCCGAACCGATCCGGCAGATTATCGCGTAGGTCGGGCTTTCCAGCCTGACAGGCGGTGGAACACGGATCGAATCCGTAAGAAAGGCGCAGTCAGGCTGGAAAGCCTGACCTACGGCTGTGGAGTGCTTTATGCCGAAACCGCTGCGCCACGGTCGGCCGCTTTGGGTGGCGTTTGCGGTGCCGTTTTGCATCGGGTCGGGTTCGGTCCTTTGGGCCGGGGCGTCGATCCGGCCGCAACAGTTCGATCTGTTGGTGCTGCTGGCCGGCGGCGGGTTGCTCGGTTTATTCTCTTTGGGGTTTATCATTCTGCTAGACGCGGCGAATCGTACCTACGACCACCACGAAATAATCCAAACCACGATTCAGAAAAGAGGAACCCGTGACGCTCAAACTGTTTCGACGTTTGCCGAAGATGAAAACGCTTCAACTCGCCTTTGCCGCAGCGGCGAGCGGCCTGCTCGCATGCAATCTTGCCGTCGCCGATGATGCACCGGCCCCCACGCTCCGCTTGCAATTTCGCGGCACGGATCTGACGCTTTCCGGCACCGCTGCTCCGATGCAGCACCGTGTTTTCGCAATCGACAACGGCCATGCGGCCATTGTCGGCGCCGACGGGAAAGTCGAATGGGAATATCCATGCCATACCGATGGCCACGGCAGCGCGGTGCTCGGCAATGGCAACGTGCTGCTCCGCATCGGCACGGCCACGATTGCCGAAATCTCGCCCGAAAAGAAAATCGTCTGGCAATATGAATCCAAGCCGCAGCCGGGCTACAAGGGGCACATCGAAGTGCACGCTTTCCAGCGCCTGCCCGACGGCCTCACCATGATCGCCGAAGGGGGCAATTCCCGGATCATCGAAGTCGATTCGAGCGGCAAGATCGTGCACGAGATGCCGCTGGTGATCAAGCATCCGAATCCGCACGTCGATACGCGCATGGTCCACAAGCTCGACAACGGACATTATCTCGTGTGCCAGGGGGGCGATAGCAAGGTGTGCGAATACGATGGCGATGGAAAAGTCGTGTGGAGTTATACGCTCGATCTCGGCGGCCGGCCGGCATCGCCCGGCCACGGCGTCGAGGGGCACGGCACGGAGCCGTATGACGCGCTGCGTCTGCCGAGCGGCAACACGCTCATCGCGGCCGGCAATGGCAATCGCGTGATCGAAGTGTCGCCGGCGGGCAAGATCGTATGGAGCGTCGAGCAACATGAATTGCCGGGCATTACGCTGGCCTGGGTCACATCGCTCGAAGTGCTGCCCAGCGGTAATCTGATTTTTGGGAATTGCCATGCCGGGCCCGCGAATCCGCAGTTGATCGAAGTGACCCGCGACAAGCACGTCGTGTGGACGATGAAGAATTTCAAGACCTTCGGCAACGCCACGGCGACGGCCCAAGTGCTCGACGTGCCTGGAAACGTACTCCGCTGACCGCCCGGGGTCTGGCTCATTTTTCGGCACGATAGGGCTCGAATTGACAACCAGCGCCGGCGCCGAAAAATGTGCCTGACCCCCTTGCGCCGCGCCAACCCCGGAAGCACGCTCCGTGTGGCGTCGGCGCCGGCATGGTGCGCAGCGCACAGAGCAGCGCACAGAGCAGCGCAGACGGCACACGGAGTGTGCCTGCTACAATACGGCTGCTCGCCGCCGGCTGCCGTTTTTGCTTTTCTCGAATTTCTCTTCGAAACTAAACTCCCACTATGAAAAAAATCCGCTTCGGCGTTTTGAGTACGGCCAAGATTGGCGTGGCGAAAGTGATTCCCGCCATGCAGCACGGGCAACAGACCGAAGTCGTCGCCATCGCTTCGCGCTCGGCCGACAAAGCCCGCGACGTTGCCGCTCGGCTCGGCATCCCGCGCTATTACGGTTCCTACGAAGCCCTGCTGCTCGATCCGGACGTCGATGCCATTTATATTCCGCTCCCCAACGATCAGCACGTTCCGTGGTCGATCCGCGCGCTCGAGGCGGGCAAGCACGTGCTGTGCGAAAAGCCGATCGGCCTCTCGGCCGACGAGGCCCGGCGATTGCGCGAGGCGAGCCGGCTTCATCCGCGATTGAAGCTGATGGAGGCGTTCATGTATCGCCATCATCCGCAATGGCGCAAGGCGAAGGAATTGGTCGACGCCGGCCGAATCGGCACGCTGCGAACGATCAGCACGCTGTTTTCATTTTTCAACGACGATCCGGCCAATATCCGCCACGATCCGGCCATGGGGGGCGGTGGACTGATGGATCTCGGCTGCTACGCGATTTCCCTCTCTCGCTGGATTTTGAACGCCGAGCCGCGGCGCGTGATCGGTTGGGTGCAATACGATTCGCGATTTCAAGTGGATCGGCTGGCGTCGGCTATTTTGGATTTCGGCGAGTGCTCGGCAACATTCACTTGCTCGATGCAAATGGCGGCGTTTCAGCAGGTCGAGATTTTCGGAACCGAAGGGCGGATTGAGCTTGCCGAGGTGCCGTTCAACGCTCCGAACGATCGGCCGTGTGCGTTGAATCTACAGCACGGCGAGCACGCGTCGCGGATCGAATTCGACCCGTGCGATCAATACGCGATCCAAGGCGATCTGTTCGCGCAATCGATTCTCGACGACCGCCCGGTGCCGACGCCGATCGACGATGCGGTGCGCAACATGGAGGTGCTGGAAGCGATCGTCGCCTCCGGCCAATCGCACCAATGGATCGAATTTGGCAAGCGATGAAGAGATACGTCAGGAGCGGTTCGCAAGCCGTCGGTGCCCACTAGTCTTCTCGGGTGCGACGCCGGCCAACCTCCCCCACGCCTGCTGGATGGTAGATTTTGTTATGGATGAGAGGGGCATCCGCCGGTGTGCCACTGGCCAGCGCAGTCGGCCAGTGGGAGCGCCGCTTGAACTCCCACACAAAGGGAACGTCCCGCGGCGTGCGTCCCTCGCTAACGACGGCAAGGCCGCACCCAACGTAGCAGGCACACTCCGTGTGCCGTCTGCGCTGCGCGGCGGGTTGGGCACAGAGTGCGGCAGACGGCACACGGAGTGTGCCTGCTACGTTGGTGGCGGGGCGATATCTAACCCATCACCCCCGGCCCCTCTGCGGCAGGCCGTTATTCGAGCGTGAAGCGGTTGTCGGCGATCGTGATCGTGCGTTTGCCTTTGAATTGATCGTACACGCGTTGCATCGCGGGGATGTCGTCGAACCAGCCGATCATGTATGCGGCGCCAAAGGTTTCGCCGGCGTGGACGTGCTTGCGATGCAATTCTTCGATCAGGCACACGTAGCCCCGCTGGTGGCACCATGCCTCGGCGACTTCCGCGGGGTCGAGCGTCATTCCGGCGAGCCACGGGCCCGGCTTGCCGTTCTGCTTCACCTGATAGGCTCGAATCATTCGCTCGGGAATGGAATCCGGCTTCACTGCGTCGGAATTGCGCTTGTAGAGAAACTGGGCGTCGGGGGCGAAATCCTTGTCGAACCGTTCGGCCGGGATCGGTTGCGGGAGATAGCTAAGAAAGACCTGGGCGAACGTGTCGGCCCCTTTGTGCCGGATGTGGCCGGGCATGTCGAGGCGATAGAAAAGATCGTCGACATCATTGGCGCTCGTAATGCGTTCGCAGGAGATGACGTAACGCACGGTGGGTTGAAAAACAAGCGTTTGTTCCCAAGTCGAGCCGGCTTTGTAACCGTCGCCCGGCTTGTTGTAGGTGTAGCGGAGTTTGATGGCGACGAAATCGTTTCCGCGGACGATTTCCGGCTTCAGGACTTTGGCTTGCGTGCAAATCTGCGGGCCCTCGACATAGTGTTTGGGCAGGTTGCCGTGCAGCTTGGCATCGCGCTCGTAGCCATCGTCGCGCCAGCCGGGCGCGAGGAGAAAATCCATGATGTGCAGCCCGAAGCCAAGATCGCGGGCCCCGGTTTTCTTGTCGAGAAAGCTACCGGCCGCGATGCCGCTGACGTAGCCGCGCTTGCGAACGACGGCTTGCAGCGCAGGCGTATCGATCTTGATGGCATCGTCGGTTTCGACGACCGCGATCGACTCGATCGGCGACGCATTGCTCGGCTCGGCAGCTCGAGCGGCAAGGGGGGCCGAAAAAATCATCGGCCCGAGAAGCAGCAAATGAATTCGCATCGCGACCTCGACGAGGCTCGAACGGCGATTGTGGGAGGCATGAATGCAGCATGCCCACGGAAAACCGTGGGCATGCATCCGCTGGAAGCTAGCTTAATACCGTCGCGGCCCGTAGGCAACGATTTGCCGAATTCGTCGGGCTACTTGGCGCAGCACGAGGGGGCGGGAGCAGCGCATCCACACGGGGCAGGCACCGGAACCTGGCAGGTGACCGTTTGCGGAACCATGCGGCACACTTGCACCGGCACTTGCTTCGCCACGGTGTAGGGAACGCACACGTTGTAGGTTTCGGTGTGTTGCTCGGCGACGCACTTGCACTCGGTTACTTCGCGCGTTGCCGTGCGCGTCTGCGGCACGCAGACGGTGTATTGCACTTCCTTCTGCATGGTGTACGGCACGCAGACGTTGTACGACTCGGTCACGGGCACCGAAACGCAACGGCACTCGACCACCTCTCGCGTGGCGGTTCGCGTTTGCGGCACGCAGACGGTGTATTGCACTTCTTGCGAGCGCGTCTCGGGCACCATGTGGCAAACCTGCACCTGCCGAGTTCGCATCTCTTGCTTGTTGACGGTGCATTGGTAGTCGTACGGCACGGTTTCCATCACCGGCTTCATCACGGTGCAGGGAATTTGCTTGGTGACCAAATTCGGCACCCAAACGCGGCAGGTGCGGCAGGGCGGCGGGCTCTGGCAACCGCCGCAGGGCGAGGCACAATTTCCGCACCAGGTCGTCGGCGGACAGCCGCAGCCGCAACCGCATGCACAGCTCGGCACGGGCCGATCTTCCCAATGCCCTTCGTCGACGCACTGGCAATAGCTCGATTGCGTCGGCACCATGTGGCATTCTTCACGCGTGGCATGACGCGTTTCCGTGTACGGCACGCAAACGCAGTATTGCTCGCTCTCGGTGCTCATCACCGGCTTGCACACCGTGTATTGCACCGTGCGGGTTCGCGTCTCGGGCACCTCGACCGTGTAGTTGTATTGCACCGTTTTCGTCTCGGCGACTTCCTTGGCGACCATGCAAGTTCGCGTGCGCACTTCGCTGCGGTATGCGGTGCAATTGACGGTTTGCGTGCGTGTCTCGGGGACCATTACGGTGTATTGATATTGCACCGTCCGCGTTTCGGGAACCATCTTGTAAACGGTGCAGGTGTGCTGCCGTTGCTCGGTGCGATATGCGGTGCAATTGATGGTTTGCATTTCCGTGACCATCGTAGGCACCATCACCGTCTTCTCGACCGTCTGATAACTGCACCCGCCGGTCGCAGGCATCTCGCAGCCGCCGCTGCCGCAATAGCAACCGGAATTGCAACAGCCTGAGTCTCGGCAGCCATGAAACCAACTGGCGTCGGCCGGCCTTGCCAGCCCGAATAGTACGAATGGCGCGACGAGCAATGCGATTCGACGAAACATGGTTGTCGTTCCTTTATGCAAGCGAGCGAAGAGGGAATTTCGATGCTTAGCGTTTTGTCTAGGTACGCGCCGCGACGGCAGGCGCTGAATGCGTTGCCGTCGAATGGGCAAACTGCGCAAAGATTAACGAGACGCGGCATCGTTGTCAACCAACTGGCCGAAAATGAATCACGGCGATTTGTGAAAGAGCAATCGCCCCACGAAAATCGGGCTCGGGCTCCACGGCGCGAAGTCGCGGAAGGTTTGACAGCGGCGGATTGATGGCAGTGCCAGCGTCGCTGCGCCGACGGGCGGCGAGTGGCTTCAAGTTGTTCGGCGCCGGGCGACGAACTTGGTTGTATGGAGATTGCCGCTGCCGCCGCGGCCAGAGTCTTCTCGGATTGCCGTCCCACGCTCACCAGCCCCGGCGAATTGCATGGATTTTCTGGTCGAACTCGACATTTTCGCGGGGCCGCTCGATTTGCTGCTCTATCTGGTGCGGCGCCACGAGGTCGAGATTGCCGAGATTCCGGTCGCGCCGATCACCGACCAGTTTCTCGAATACATCTCCGTCCTCGAGCAGCTCGATGTCGATGCGGCCGGCGATTTTCTGGAGGTGGCCAGCACGCTGGTGGAAATCAAATCGCGGATGCTGTTGCCGCATGGCGACGAAATCGAAGAGCCGCTGGAAGATCCGCGGCGCGAGCTGGTCGAACGGCTGCTGGAATACAAGAAATTCAAGGATGCGGCAACGCTTCTCGACGAACGCGGCCGAGATTGGCAGCAGCGCTTTCCCCGATTGGCGAGCGATCTGGGAGGGCCCGGCCGCCAGGCGGATGAAGAACCGGTCCGCGAAGTCGAGCTTTGGGATCTGGTCAGCGCTTTGGCGCGCGTGCTCCGCGAGCGGGAAAAGGCAAAGCCTTCAAGCATCGTCTACGACGACACGCCGATTCACGTTTATTTGGCGCGAATTCAAGCACTGCTCGACGAGCGCGGCGCGATCGCGTTTACCGAGCTTGTGTCGAGCGCGCGGCACAAATCGGCGATCATCGGGATGTTTTTCGCCGTGCTCGAGTTGGTGCGGCATCACGGAGTGCGCGTCGAGCAGAACGACCCGAGCGCCGAAATCTGGATCCTGCGCCCGCTGGAAGAATCGCCCGCGACGCTCGCTCTTGCCGCGAGCCCGTAGCGGCCGCATGGGAGTGTTGCGTTTTGCTGGTCCATTCCACCCGAACGCGATCTCGTCGGCGTCCGCCGCGGCGGGCTGTTTTGACTGCGACTCCGACGCGGAAGTTTCCCGAACCGTGTGCCACTTGCAAGCGAAGCCTGCCAGGGCCGACGAGCGAGTTGACGTTGAACCCGGTGTTCACCATCAGACTCATGCAAAATTCAAACGGCCGCGTCCGATGGGAAAACATCGACATCGCGCGACGCTCGCACTGGCCGACTGCGCTGGCCAGTGGCACACGTCCGTCAGTGGCACACGTCCGTCAGGGGCACACGTGCGCCGGTGGCACACATCCGGCGCGGCGGGCTACGTAGACTGCGGCTCCGTCGCGGATTTCTTCGCTTTGAAGACAACGATCGATAGCGCGGGCAGCGTGAGGCCGATCGAGACGGGTTGCCCGTGCGAGGCGACGGGAATCGTCGTTGCGCCGCCGAAATTTCCCAGGCCGCTGCCGCCATAGAGCGATGCATCGCTATTGAGAATTTCTTGCCAGTAGTCGGTCGTGGGCGTGCCGATGCGGAAATTGCGCCGCGGCACGGGCGTGAAATTGCAGGCCACGAGAATCTCTGGCTCACGCTCGTCGCCTTTGCGCAGAAACGAAAGCGTGCTCTGATCGCTGTCGCGGCAATCGATCCATTGGAAGCCGCGCGGATCGCAATCGTAGCGATGGAGCGCCGGCTCGGCACGGTAGACGCGGTTCAAATCGTCGACCCAGCGCCGCAGGCCGGAATGCTCGGGCCGGTCGAGCAGATCCCAATCGAGCTGCGTGTCGTGATTCCATTCGCGCCACTGGCCAAATTCGCCTCCCATGAAGAGCATCTTCTTGCCGGGCTGCGTGAACATGTAGCCGAGCAGCAGGCGGAGGCTGGCGAATTTCTGCCAGGCGTCGCCCGGCATCTTGGCCAGCAGCGAGCCCTTGCCGTACACCACCTCGTCGTGCGAAAGCGGCAGGACGAAATTCTCGCTGAACGCGTAGACCGCGCGAAACGTGAGTTGATCGTGATGGAATTTGCGGAACACCGGGTCTTGCCGCATGTACTCCAGCGTGTCGTGCATCCAGCCCATGTCCCACTTGTAGCCGAAGCCGAGCCCGCCGACGTAGAGCGGCCGCGACACGCCCGGCCAGGCGGTCGATTCCTCGGCGATCGTCATCGCATCGGGATAATGCTTGTAGACCTGTTCGTTCAGCGAGCGGAGAAACTGCACGGCTTCGAGATTCTCGCGGCCGCCGAAGCGGTTCGGCACCCATTCTCCCGGCTTTCGGGCGTAATCGAGATAGAGCATCGAAGCCACGGCGTCGACGCGCAGGCCGTCGATATGATACTTGTCGAACCAGAACAGGGCATTGCTGAGCAGGAAGGCACGGACTTCGTTGCGGCCATAATTGAACAAATAGCTGCCCCATTCGGCATGCAAGCCCTGGCGCGGATCGGCGTGCTCGAAGAGATGCGATCCGTCGAAATATCCCAGGCCGTGTTGATCGGTGGTGAAATGCGACGGCACCCAATCGAGCACGACGCCGATGCCGCGTTGATGCAAGAAGTCGATCAGGTACATGAAATCTTGCGGCGAGCCATAACGGCTGGTGGGAGAAAAATAGCCGCTCGTCTGGTAGCCCCAGGAGCCGTAGAACGGATGTTCCATCAAGGGCATGAATTCGACGTGCGTGAAGCCGCGCTCGACGAGATATTCCCCGAGCCGCGGGGCGATGCTGCGGTAGGTGTAGAATTCCGCCGCGGCGGCGCTCGCGTTGTCGGCCTGATTTGCGGCAGCCGGGCCGACAATTTCGCCCGCGGCCGGGCGGAGCCACGATCCGAAGTGCATTTCATAGATCGACACCGGCGCGTCCAACGATTGCCGCTTGCCTCGGCCGGCCATCCACTCGGAGTCGCGCCAAGTGTATTCAAGATTCCACACGACCGACGCGGTTTGCGAAGGAATTTCGCCGTGGAATGCAAACGGGTCGGCTTTATCGACTTCGTAGCCGTTGTAGCGCGAGGCGATGTGATATTTATAGCGTGTGCCCGATTCGGCCTCGCGAACGCATCCTTCCCAGATGCCGGAATTGCCGAGGCAACTCAGCGGATGAGCGTGCGGGTTCCAACCGTTGAAATCGCCGACCAGGGAGACACGCAGGGCGTTCGGCGCCCAAACGGCGAAATCGGTGCCCCCGCCCGGCGAACTGCACGGATGCGCCCCGAGCTTTTCATACAGCCGAACGTGCGTTCCCTCGTTGAAGAAGAACAAGTCGGCCGGCGAGAACGAACTGGCGGGCGATGCGGCTGGCAGAGCACTGGTCGGCGGCGCGTTGGTTGGCATGGTGGGCTATCGGCTTGCGAATTCTATGCCACCGACAAGCCTAGCACGCGGAGACCACGGATGGGCGAAACTGCCAGCGAGCTTCAGCACGCCGTTGCGGCAAAGCTCGCTTGCGGTCTCGTGCATCGCGACCCGTCGCACCGGCGGCGCGTGCCCACCGGTGGTGTGTGCCACTGGCAAGCGCAGTCTGCCAGTGTTGAACTGCCATTGGATATAGCCATACCGTTTGGCCAGTCGAACGCGGAGACCAATTCGCAAGTTCGCAGCCTTTTGTGCGCTGCCACTGGCAGACTGCGCTTGCCAGTGGCACACGGCCGGCCGCAGTGACTGCTATTTCCCTTGCGATTCTTCGTGCAGCGGAACGAGATACGAGTCGAACACGCGGACCGATTTATCCAACGGCTTGGCGACGGCGATGAATTTAAGATGCCGCGGCGACACCAAGTATTCGTCGTGGGCCGCTTTGTTGGCAAACACGATGTGCAGCGCGACGTCGAAATCGCTCACGCTGACCGGCTCTTTGAGGTTGGCCATCGTGCCGACGGAGAAATAAACCTCGCCCGGATGGCCGCCCAGATATTCTTTGGCCGCATCGATCAGCTTCGTGCGATTGGCATTGTCGGAGTCTTTGAGCGTGAAGAAAACCATGTGGGCGATCATGGAGTCCTTCGAGCTGGCCTCCGCGGGGGCGGCTTTGCCCTCGGGCTCGGCAGCAGAAAGGGGTCTGGCTGCCAACGATCCGAACACAACTAAGCTCACAAACGCCAGGATCAAAACGAAACGATTTCGCAACATTTTGCACCTCGTGGGAAACGAAAAACATTTGAGAGCGTAAAAATTTCGCGGTCCAACGTCCAGCCTTTTGCAATTCCCTTGGTCATTCGCGTATTTCGTGTCATTCGTGGTTTCCGCTTCGTCTTCTTACACTGGGCTGATCTCGGCCGGGTGGCTCGCTTTGCCGTTGGTCTCGGCTTGCTGTCGTAGCGAAGGGCCGATCAGTTCTTCGATTTCGATGTCGTCGAGCGTTTCATCTTCTTCCAATTTCCGCGCCACGAGATCGAGCTTGTCGCGATGCTGGTCGGTCATTTGCTGGGCGATGCTCGCGGCATCGTGCAGAATCCGCGAAACTTCTTCGTCGATCACTTGGGCCGTGTGTTCGCTGAATTCGCGCTGCTCGTAGATTTCCTTGCCGAGGAACGGATGCTCCTCGCTGGTGCGGAAGGCGACTGGCCCGAGCCGCTCGCTCATGCCCCAATGGGCCACCATTCGCCGGGCCAGTTTGGTGGCGCTGGCCAGATCGCTTTCGGCGCCGGCCGTGTATTCGCCGAACACGGCTTTTTCGGCCGCCCGGCCGCCGAGCATGAAGATCAACCGGCTCTTGAGCTCCGATTGGCTGATATTCAGCCGATCTTCCTCCGGCAGCAATTGCGTTACGCCCAGGGCCCGGCCACGCGGAATGATCGTCACCTTGTGGAGCCGATCGATGCCCGGCAAGAGCCACGCCAAGACGGCATGGCCGGCCTCGTGATAGGCCGTCATCGTTTTTTCCTTGCCTGTGAGCACTTCTTCGCGCTTCGCGCCCATGAGCACTTTGTCGCGGGCATATTCGAAATCTTCCATATCGACTTTGTCTTTGCCGTTGCGCGTGGCCCAGAGGGCGGCTTCGTTGATCAAGTTGCGGATATCCGCGCCGGTGAGGCCGACGGTGCCGCGACCCAGCCGCTCGATATCCACATCGGCAGCCAGCGGAACGCCGCGCGCATGGACCTTGAAAATTGCGACGCGGCCTTTCTGAGTCGGCCGATCCACGGTGATGTGGCGATCGAAGCGGCCGGGGCGGAGCAATGCCGGATCGAGCACGTCGGGCCGATTCGTGGCCGCGAGCACGATCACGGATTCGTTGGGACTGAAGCCGTCCATTTCGCTGAGGATTTGATTGAGCGTTTGCTCGCGTTCGTCGTGGCCGCCGCCGAGGCCGGCGCCGCGATGCCGCCCGACGGCGTCGATTTCGTCGATGAACAGGATCGCCGGCGCGGCGTCTTTCGCCGTCTTGAACATGTCGCGAACGCGGCTCGCCCCCACGCCGACGAACATCTGAATGAATTCCGAACCGCTGATGGAAAAGAACGGCACCCCGGCTTCGCCCGCCACGGCGCGGGCCAGCAGCGTTTTGCCGGTGCCGGGAGGGCCCATCAGCAGAATTCCCTTGGGCACATGGCCGCCAAGCCGCTGGAATTTTTCCGGGCTTTTGAGGAATTCGACGACTTCTTGCAGGTCGTGCTTGACGCCTTCGAGGCCGGCCACATCGGCAAACGTGATCTGCCGCCGCGTGTTTTCATACCGCTTGGCCGGGCTCTTGCTGAAACCCGAGAGAATTCCACCGCCGCCAAGAAACTGATCGCGCGTGCGGCGGAGCATGAACCACCACACGCCGCCAAGCAGCAACAGCGGCAGCACGAGGTAGAGAAACATCAGCGTGCCCGAGTTGTCGGACGGAATCCGGGCCCGGATCGTGACCCCTTTGTCCATCAGCTCGTTGATCAGCCGGTTGTCGCCCAGCGAGGCGGTGGGCAAGACGGTCTCGAAATCGATCGAATACCGTTCGGCCGCCACGGCGTTTGGCGTCGGGCTCGCGCCCGATGGTGCGGGAGCATCGTTCGCCGCGGCGGCGGTAGGGCTCGGCGTGGCGAAGGCCAGCCGCGCCGAACCGACCGGTTTGAAGGCCGCGACCGATTTCGACGTGGCCGATTTCGACGTGGCCGATTTCGTGTCCGATTTTTTCGGATGAGTTGCGGCCGGTTTCGCGTCGCTTGAATTCAGGCCCGCCCGGAGGACCGCTGGCGATTTCGCGGCAAGTGATTTTAGGGCCGGAGCTTTCGGCTTCGGGCTGACCGGCTCTTGCGGCCGGGCGCGAGCGCCGGAGCTGGCCGCGTTGGCGGCCGAGGATGGCGTGTCGGAATTCGCCGAATCGTTGTCGGCGATATCGGCTTCGAAGTCTTGCTTGGATTCGGACTCGCCGGTCGCATCGAGGTCGGCCGGCTCGACGCCCATCGCCACCGAGTCGGCGTTTCTTGGCTTGAGCGGGGCCTTCTTGAATTTGCCGGTCAGGGTTTGTCCTTCTTGCTCGACTTCCGCGATATTTCCCGCCGCCAATTGTTCGCGGAAGAAAGAGAAGTCGATTTTCGAACGCCCGTTGCCGTACTGACTGAACAACACGACCGCCGCCACGACCAACAGAATCAGCACCAGCCACACGGTCGATGGGCTCATGCGCGGACGAGGCGGTCCGCCGGCGCCGCCGGGGCCGGGCACTCCACCGCCGGGAAGACGCCCACCGGGAAAATTGCCGTCGGGCAATTTCTCGGGCGGCACTCCACCGCCCGGCGGCGAAATGTCGGGACCAGGCGGAACGCCCGACCCTTCAGGCGGAATCCCGTTGCCGGGCAAGTGCGTAGCCATTCAGATCCTTCGCAAGTGTACAGATTCTGGCCGGACGGCCCCTCGCCAAGCGAAAAAGGCCCGGCGACGCGGCGGTCCCGCTTCCACTATCCAATGCAATTATACCGCCTGCGCGGTGTTCCTACGATGCGGGCCAGCTTTTGGTAGTAGTACGCTTTGCCGTAGGTCAGTCTTTCTAGGCTGACGAAGTCCGAGGAATGTCAGGCTGGAAAGCCTGACCTACCTGAAAACGTCATTTTCCGCTTGCTGTCGTTGAAGACACCGGCTGGCCATCCCGAAACACCGTTGCGTCGATCGGCTCGCCATTCTCCTTCCAGCGGGTTCGCTTGCCGTCGAGCATGCCGTTTTTGTACAAGGCGACTTCCAACGGCTTTTCATCGCGATACCAGAGCGACTGCTGGCCGTCGAGCTTTCCGGCCACATAATGGGTCTCGAGCTTCTTGTTGCCGTTGGAATACCATTCGATTACGGTGCCATCGTATTCGCCGTCTTTATATTCTTCCTGCTTAACCGGCTGGTTCTTTCCACCGGAATCGTAGGAGACCCATTTTCCGTCGCGTTTGCCGGCTTGATAACTTTCGTCGCGCTCCTTGCTGCCATCGTCGTGAAAGAGGGTCCAGGCGCCGTCGAGCTTGCCATCGCGGTAGTTTTCAGTTTTGACCGGCTTGCCGTTGCTGGCCCAAAACTTCCACGGGCCTTGCTTCTTCCCCTCGACGTAGCGCCCTTGGACGAACTTCGTGCCATGGGGATAATATTCGACGTGCTCGCCGTCGTAAACTTTCGAGCCGTCGCTGAAGAGCTTGATTTCCCAGGTGGCCTGCGGTGTTTTGTCGGGAAATTGGGCCGTGATTTGGTCGCGGCGGACGAATTTCGGCGGCGGCACGACCGTGTCGATCCCTTTTGACCCCGGCAGTTGCGGCCCGGAAAGCGTGGTATTGCTGGCGACGCGGCTCGACTCGCGGGAAGCCTTTGGCGATGGTTGATCCCCGCCCGCCGCCGATTCCGGCGAAGATGCCGCATGATGGCAGCCAGTCATTGCGGCGATCGACAACAGCGCCACCGCAAAAAACCACACGACCTTCGACGATCCAACGCCGGTCGCTGCCGCGCGCGATTTATGCAAAAATTGGTCCGCCATACCGCCCTTATGCTCCAAAAAAACAAGCAATCGATTGTAGATACGCCGACCGCCGGATAGAACCGGTTAGAAGATGGGATCGCGGTCGACGGCATGCCGCCTCCTCGACGAGGCCTCGGCTTGCACTGCGCATCCAGCTTGATATATGCAAGTATCGCATGGTAGGAGCCTTTCGTCTACGATGCCCCCTGAGCGCGGGCTGCCGCTTGTAGCGAATATTCGGCCCATCCTCAAAGCTGCCGATCTGCAAAACTAGCCCGAAGCGAGAGCCACGCTAGCCCGCAGCGTTAGCAAGGGATCACACTAGCCCGCAGCGTTAGCAAGGGTCACACTAGCCCGTAGCGTTAGCAAGGGATCTCTGACAGACGATCCATATCCCGACCCGACTTGCGCAGCGGATCTCCGTTTTGAGACAAAGTCTGGCGTTACGTCTCGGTCGAAACGCTCGAATAGGATGGTGGCACCCATCCCAAGAGGCCGACGGCATACGGAGTATGCCTGCTACGTAGCCGGCACACTCCGTGTGCCGTCCTGCGAAATGCCGAGCCTAGGCTGAGCCAGAGCCTTGGATACGGCCGAGACAACCTGACAAAGCCCGGTGCGAAATGCCTTCCGAAACAAATCTAAATTCCAATCCGAGCGCCGATCCACTGGAGCCGCTGCGCTACGGGGTCGTGGCCGTAGTGCCGCGCGAGGCGCAATTGATGGTCATTCGGCGGTCTGAGTTCGTGTTGGCGCCGCGGGCAATTTGTTTTCCGGGCGGTGGAATCGAGCCAGGCGAATCCGAGCCGCAAGCGCTCGTGCGCGAGATTCGGGAAGAGCTGAACATCGACATTTTGCCGCGGCGATGTTTGTGGCGAAGCGTCACTGCCTGGCGAATCGCGCTGGCGTGGTGGCTGTCCGCCATTCCGCTTGGCGCCGACCCGGCGCCGAACCCGGCCGAAGTCGAAGCGGTGCACTGGCTAACGCCCGACGAGATCCGAACGCACCCCGACCTTTTGCAAGGCAACATCAGTTTTCTGAATGCACTGGCCAGCGGTGAGATTCAGCTTAGTTGACGCGCGAAGCCGCAAGCGATGCGCCAACGTAGCAGGCACACTCCGTGTGCCGTCCGCCGTCCGCTGCGCGCAACCCGCCCCTCGCGTGCAATGCGCCGCGGAGCGCAGACGGCATACGGAGTATGCCTGCTACAATAGCTTCGAGGGGGTCGCAACGCTCACCGCCGGCCGTCAATTGCCCACTGGCTTTGCGCTCGGTGCAGCGGGAGGCGAACCGGGCATTTTGCCGGCGAACTGGCGATTGAATGCTTCGGCGTCGTAGGGGTCGCTTCCCGCGGCAGGCTTCGTTTCATCGACGGATGGCACGCGTGGCGCGACTGCCGGCGGCGGAAAAAACGGCGGCGATTTCGCCGGATGCCCAAACGGGGCCTGCGGCAATTTTTCGGCTCCCGGTTGCCGGCCGGCAAGCATTGCGCCATCCTTTTCACTTGCCGTCGAGCCCTGCCGTGGAAGGGCTGGCCGCGACGGAGCAACTCGATGCGTTTGCCGCACCGGCCGAGTGTCGGTGTCGGCGGCGGCCGTCGCCGGAATTTCATCGCTTGGGAATGCGTCGCCGGCACCGGCAGCCGCGCTACCGCCCGAATTGAATTTCCTCCCGCGCGGCCACGCCGGATTAACATTCGCCGGGCGGATCGTCGGCGGCTGGCTCACGACCTCGGGCAGAGTAACCGGTTTTTGAGTGACCATTCCAATCCAAATCAGCAGCTCGCGATATTTCGTCCCCTGCGGATCGAACACCGCCGAATTGATCGTGCCGTGTGGCCGATCGACGACGGCCAACAGCCGGCTTTGCTGCGGATTTTGAAAGTCGAGCCACGAGAGCGTCGCTTGCAGATTGCGCTGCGTCAATCGCCGGCTGGCAAACCGGTCGGCCGGCACGCGAATCAGCGAATAGTACATCGCGCTCGCCTTGTTCGTTGAACCATGGCAGCCCGCTGTCGCACAACTGCTGATCAATAGTGGCTGAATCGACGTGGTGAATGATTCGATGGCCGCAGGCGGAAGGGCCCGCAACATGCGATCGAGATCTTCGTCTGTGATGCGGGGCGCGACGGCCGATTTACTCCGCGACGGCGCGGGGGGCGGCGCCAGCGACTCTTTCAATCGCCGATCCACCAAGCCGATCCTGGGATTCGCGGGATCCAGCACGATCGCGCTGGAAAGCTCGCGGGCAGCCTCGGCCGGCAATCCCTGTCGCAGGCACCAATCGGCCAAATCGAGATGATCCTCGGCCCGGCCGACGGTAAGCCGTGCGCGGCGTGCCTGATAGGCTTCGTCGAGCGTGTGGCAGATAAGATCGACATCGCCCGTGCGGAATCGCAGTTCGCCGTCGGCAATCGACACATTGTAGTGATCGCCTTCTCGAGTAACACGGCCGCGAAGGATTTCGCCATTGCGCAGCATGACCAACTGTTCCGCGGCTTGCGGTGGATCAGCACCCCACACTGCCACCAGCCGACAACAGCAGAGAAATGCCGCCAGAGAGATGAGCGCAAAACGGCCTGCCATAACGCGCGGAGGTTAGAAGAATGCGCACGGCAGGTCAAGCCCGGCCGCTCCCACCTCGCCCCAAGCCCTGGGAAGGCCGAAACTGTTCTTCCACGCGCTGGCGGTTTGGCGGCCTTCCCTGGGTCCGCCCGGCGGGGCAGGTGAGGCAGCGCAACAAACCCAGGGAAGGCCGGCAGGGCGTCGCTCAAGTGGCGGGAGCACTGCGGGCCTTCCCTGGGCTTGGCGCGCGATCAGGGAACTTGCCACACGCTTTGGATTAGCCAGCGTTCTTGGCCGTCGGATTCGACGAGCCGTTGCGTGTCGATCTGCACGACAAGCGGGCGCAGCGACGGCCCGCTCGGCGATGCGACTCGATACCAAAGGTTGATTGATTGCCGCCCCCTTTCCGCCGGAATGATTTGCGTCTGCACCGGCACGGGATGGGCATGATCGCCGAGCGCCAGCAGCGCCGCCACAGCCGGCCGCTCCAAAAAAGCTTGGAGCGGCGTCTTTTCCGCGTCTTCGGCCGCCGCTCTCGGTCCTTCATGCGGCGGCGCGATGTGATGCGATGTTGCGTGCAACATCAGGTCATAAGCTTGCCGGCTCCGGCCGGCTTGCAAATCGTCGAACCATTTCTGGGCCAACTCCTCGGCCCGGGCAATGAGCCAATATTGATGCGTGAAATAGTGCACGGGGGCCGCTGCCGACATCGACACCGACAGCGCCAGGCCGATGATCGCCCCCTTGCGACCGACCATGGGCATGTCCGACTGGCCGATCCGCAGCATTGCAATCACTGCCGCCAACACTCCGAGCGGCGGCACCCACCACAACAGCGGATCGGCAAATGCGATCGGCGACGCAACGCCAAGCAACAGCGCCGCGACCGCCCAACCATTCACCGGCCGATAGTTGGCCAATTCAGGATCAGGATGTTCTGAATTCATCGCAACGCGAACACCGCTTGGAATGTGAAAGGAACACGATCGCCAAGGTAAAACGGGCCACGCATCGTGCAGGGCGGTCGCCACGTGGAGGCCCTTCCTCGCTGACGCTTCGGGCTAGTATGCGCGATCATTCAGCGAACCATAGCCCGAAGCGTTAGCGAGGAAACCACACAAGCCCGAAGCGTTAGCGAGGAAGCCACAAGCCCGAAGCGTTAGCGAGGAAGCCACACAAGCCCGAAGCGTTAGCGAGGAAGCCACAAGCCCGAAGCGTTAGCGAGGAAGCCACAAGCCCGAAGCGTTAGCGAGGGATCTCTGACAAGCGATCCACGCCCCGCCCGAGGTTCGTCCGAACCAAAATTATACCTCGCGCGCGATCGAGCGGAAATCGCCGCCGCGGCGGCCTCTTCTTTCGAGGCGAAAGTCGCCGCCAAAACACATGTTTGCGGGGGGACAAGCTATGGCTACAATTTGGCCCCTCCCTCAATCGCGGCCGCGAAGAGCACCAAAGCCGCCACGCCAATTTGCAAATGCAATTCCACGCCGCACCAAAACATAAGAATCTGGGTTGCCTTTGCAATCGCGGGCATCCTCGTTCCGTGCTGTTTCGCTGCCGGAAGCGCCCATGCTGCAAGTGCCGGCGAAATTGATTCGGCGTTTGCAAAGGCGGAATCGTTGCGAGCGAAGGAAAATGACTCCGCCGCGTTGTCTGAATACGAGCGGGTCATCTTGTTGGCGGACGAACTCTACATCGCCGACGGTCGCCGGCTCGCCCCTGTCTTGGTCAAAGCCGCCTATGGCTTCGAACAAATCGAGCATTGGGAGCAAGCCGAATCGCTCTATAGGCGCGCCCTGCGGATGCTGGACGTAAATGTCAGAGGCGACGATCCAGCGACTGCCGACTGTTTGGAAGGGCTGGCCGAGCTTTACGAGAGTTCGCACCGCTTCGGGGAGTGTCGCGAAGCAAACTAACTGGGGTCGCGGCCAATTTCGCACCCGCAACCTGCTCTGGAATCGCTGGCCGGGGGTTGCTACACTCCCACACGCTCGGATGCGGACGCGCCCTGCGCCGCCGCTAGCAGCCCTTTTCTCGAAAATCCGCATTCGCGGCCGAATTCGCATGAACACTCGCTTGCCTGGTTCGCGCTCCGCCCTCGGTTCATCCATTGCTGGCATGCTTCTGTTGGCCTGTGGCTGGGCGGTGCTACCCGCTCCTCGCTGGGCCATCGCGGCGCCGTGGGACTTCGTGTCGATCAAGCACGTCGATGCCGATCCGAACAAAGACTATCCGATCACGGAATCCGCCGGCCCATGGATGATCATGGTCACGACGTTTCATGGCGACAAAGCCGAGGTGCAGGCCCGGCAATTGGTCTACGAGCTGCGCAAACAAAACAAGTTGCGAGCCTACACGCGTGCTCAGACCTACAACTACAACGAAAAACACATCCCGGGCCGCGGCGTATTTCCCGACGGCGCTCCCAAAACCATGGAATATCTCAACGCCGAGAAATACGAAGAGGTGGCCGTGCTGGTGGGCGATTTCCGAGCGGTCGACGACCCCGATGCCCAGAAAGATCTGGCGATGATCAAGCACGCCGATCCGGCATGTCTCAAACCCGAAGCGACGCCGACATCCAATTCACCGCTGGCCGACCTGCGCCGCTGGGGCCAGCAAACCTTCGGCACGGGAAAAAAATCGAACGGCCCGCTGGCCAACGCGTTTATCACCACCAATCCGCTCTTGCCGCGCGAATATTTCGTCGGCAAAGGTGTCGATAAGTTCGTCGCGGAAATCAACAAGGGGGTCGAACACAGCCTGCTCGATTGCCCGGGCCGATTTAGCGTCAAGATCGCCAGTTTCACCGGCCGCGTGTACATCAACCAACAGGAAATTCGCCAACTCGAGGAAACCACGGCCCGCGATCGGCAGACCGATGAATCGCCGCTCGTGGAAGCGGCCGCCAGAGCCCACGCCATCACCGAAGCGCTGCGCGCTCAGCATGTCGAGGCCTACGAATTCCACGATCGCAGTTCGAGCATTGTCACGGTCGGCCATTTCGCATCGGTGGGCTCGCCCCGCGCCGACGGCAAGATTGAAATCAATCGGCAAATCTACGAGATCATCAAGAAATACGGCGCCGATCAGGGCAGCTTGGCGGGCGGACAGATTTCGCTCGGCGTGCAGCCGAAGACGATCGACGTTTCGATCGGCGGCCGAATGAAAACGATCGTGTTCGACATCTCGCCGGTGCCGGTGGAAGTTCCCCGCCGCTCGATCAGCGGCATCTACCAAGCCTCCGCGATGCGCTAAGGCTCGGCCGAAAAATAACTTCTCCACCGCCCCCTCTCACCTTGCGGGAGAGGGTGAGGGATTCGAAAAGCGGACGCTATTTTTCGGCCGAGCCTGACGACCGCCAGCCATTCGAGGCCGGCCAGGCCGTTCTGAAGGCCGGCGCAGTAAACGGGCTGCGGTGTAGACCTCTCCGGTCTCTCCCCGCTAAACTGCTTTCGCTGCGTGGCCCTGTCGCCTCGCCCCGCGCCCCTAACCCGTCACCCGTCACCCTTGTTCTTCCGCCCCGTTGCCTCCCCTCGTCCTCGGAACGCGCAATCGTAAGAAGTGCGGCGAGTTGGCGATGCTGCTCGCGCCATGGGGCTTCACGCTGCGCACGCTCGCTGAGCTGCCGGAATCGATCGAGATCGAAGAAACCGGCCACACGTTTGCCGCCAATGCCGCGCTCAAGGCCTGTCAACAGGCCCGGCATTTGAAGCAATGGGTGCTCGGCGAAGACAGCGGTTTGGTCGTCGATGCATTGGGAGGCGAGCCGGGCGTTTATTCGGCCCGCTTTTCCGGCCCCGCCGCCACGGATGAATCGAACAACCGGTTGCTTCTCGATCGCCTCGCCGACATGCCGCTCGACCGCCGCGCAGCCTACTACGTCTGCCACGCCACGCTTGCAGATCCAAGCGGCGCCATTCGGGCCGAGGCGTCGGCCGAGTGTCACGGCCGGATTCTCTTCGCCCCCACCGGCAGGGGCGGCTTCGGCTACGATCCGCTGTTCGAGATCGTCGAATATCACCGCACGTTCGGCGAACTCGGCCCGGAATCGAAAGCCTGCTTGAGCCACCGCTCCCGCGCCCTCCGCGAACTGATCCCGCGAATGACGCGGCTAGTCGATTCCGGCGAATGGCGATAGAGCGAGCGGGTAGCGGCGTTCGCTCCGCTGTGGCAGAATAAATCAATGCGCCCTTGGAAGCCGGCTTACGATTTCGCTTTTGTCGCGGTTTATCTGGCCACGATCGTCGGCATTGCGCTTTGGGTGCTCGAGGCGCGGAAGGACGTGATCGCACAACTCGAACAGCGGAGCCAACTCGAAGGCTGGCAGGCCTGGCGCGCGGCCGCGGCGAAGCAGAATGGCACGCACGGCCCGGTCGAGCGCGAAGTGCCTCGCAGCGAAGTGCCGCCGATGCTGATGTTGATGCGCGACAATTTCCCGGCGATCTTTTTTGCTGCGACTTTTTTTCCCGCGATGATTCTCGGATTCTTCCTGTTCGTGCTCCGCGGCGTGCTCCGCCAACCACGGCCGCCAAGCGGCAAATCAGGGCCCGGTTGAATCCCACAGCCGCATTGCATTTCGGCGTCGATTGCCCAATCGCCGCGGCGTCCCGCTGGCCAGCTTGGTCTGCCGGTGCCGGCCGGCGAGTCGATGTTCAGCTTCGGCTGCGGGCGACAATAGAACGGTTGGCCAACGGCAGCATGGGACGGAGGATCGCCGAGTCTTGCGGCGCTCTCACTGGCCGACTGCGCTGGCCAGTGGCACACGGCCAGTGGCACACGGCCAGTGAGCACACGGTGCTTCCTTGCTAACCGGAAGTTGGCGTAGCGGCCTTGGCGTTTCGCCGCTCGTTCGCCACCAAGCAGGCCACTTTTTGCCCCGCACCCTCCAACTCCGGCGGTGTGTTCGCACAGCGCGGCTCGGCGATCGGGCAGCGGTCGACGAAGCGGCAACCGGGATACGAGCGATCCGGCGTCGGCACTTCGCCCGATAGCACGATCCGCCGCCGCTGCCGCTGAGCGATCGGATCCGGAATCGGGGCCGCCGAGAGCAATGCCTGCGTGTAGGGATGCTGCGGCTGGCGGTAGAGCGCGCGGGCGTCGGCCATTTCGACGATCCGGCCCAAATACATCACGCCAATGCGACTGGAAATGTGCCGCACGACCGACAAATCGTGCGCGATGAACAGATACGCCAATCCCAGCCGGCGCTGCAAATCCACCAGCAAATTGATCACCTGCGCTTGAATCGAAACATCGAGCGCCGACACCGGCTCGTCGCAAACGATCAGTTGCGGATCGACGGCCAATGCACGGGCAATGCCGATCCGCTGCCGCTGCCCGCCGGAGAATTCGTGCGGATACCGATTCGCATCGCGGGGATTCAGCCCGACCATGTCCAACAGCCGCAGCACTTCGAGCTTACGGCGCCGCGTCTCGTGCAATTTGAAGATTCGCATCGGCTCGGCGATGATCCGGCCGACGGACATGCGCGGATTGAGCGAAGCGAACGGGTCTTGAAAGATCATCTGAACCTGCCGGCGAAACGGGCCCGCGCGCCGGCCGTCGAGTCCGTCGATGCGCGATCCCTTCCACAGCACCTCGCCCGACGTGACCGGCACGAGATTCAGGATCGCCCGAGCGAGCGTCGACTTGCCGCAGCCAGATTCGCCGACCAAGCCAAGCGTTTCGCCGGCGCAAATCGTGAAGCTCACGCC
Organism: Pirellulales bacterium; assembly: GCA_036267355.1. Taxonomy (NCBI): domain Bacteria; kingdom Pseudomonadati; phylum Planctomycetota; class Planctomycetia; order Pirellulales; species Pirellulales bacterium. The sequence continues at coordinate 26,074 of DATAWG010000083.1, forward strand.
ATCAACGGCTCGCACCGCTCCGTGAACGCGATGAAACATCGGCCCGCGCACAAACGGAAAGTGCACCGCCAAATCGCGAACTTCCAGAAGCGGCGCTGCGGACTCGATCACAAAACGACCTACGAACCTTTCAAATCCCACGGCGAATCGGACGCCTGTCATGGATCATTCTGCAATCCACGGCGAAAAGCAATACGGCTGCCAACGTAGCAGGCACACTCCGTGTGCCGTCTGCGCTTCTCGGTGCTCTGCGCACTGGACGGGGCAGACGGCACACGGAGTGTGCCTGCTACGTTGTTAACGGCACATGGAGTGTGCCGACTGCAATACAGGTTCGTCGCCGCGCCCCTTCTTGGCCGCCGGAATTGGCAATGAACCTACCGCCGCTCGTCCTTGTTCAATAGCCATGGGACGAGCATGTGAGTCGCGCGGCGGAGGACGTTTTCATCGTCGCCGGCACGGCCGTGGTCTTCCGTGGC
>DATAWG010000084.1 GCA_036267355.1 Pirellulales bacterium
CCGCAACGGAGCGCATCCTCGCTCACGCTTCGCGCCTAGTGTGGCGTCAACGCTCGATCTTGGGACGGTCAAAGCGATTCGCCCGATGATTTGCCGCTCACTACCCCCCGATCGTTGATGTGACGCAGCACTAGTCGATCGTTACGACCTCTTCCGCCACGGCACGTCGGCAACCCCCGCCGCCGCGTTCGCCGCTCGCGTCAGCACGAAGAGCAAATCACCGAGCCGGTTCAAATAAACCACCAGATTCGGCGAAATCGGCTCGGCCGAGCCACGGGCGAACGCCACCAAGCGCCGCTCGGCCCGCCGGCAGATGGTGCGCGCCAGATGCAGCGCCGCCGCCCCTCGCGAGCCGCCGGGCAAGATAAATTCTCGCAGCAGCGGCAAGGATGCTTCGTGCCGATCGATGGCCTGCTCCAACGCCTCGATTTGCGCCGCACCGAGCACCGCCAGAGCATGCGCCGCCGGATTCGGCGTCGCCAACTCAGCCCCGAGGTTGAACAACTCGTTCTGAATGCGAGCCAACAGCGAGTCGATCTCCGGCGGCAATTCTTCGGCCCTGGCGATGCCGACAGCGGAATTCAATTCGTCGACGGCCCCATACGCTTCAATTCGCGGATCGTCTTTGGCCACGCGCGGTCCGCCGAACAGGCCGGTTTCACCAGTATCGCCCGTCTTGGTGTAAATCTTCATGGCCGACAGTATATAATGCCCACCGTGGCGGGCACACTCCCGTGTGCCGCGGCCAACGTAGTAGGCACATTCCATGTGCCGTCTGCCCTACTCTATGCGCAACGCACCGCGATGCGCAGACGGCACACGGAGTGTGCCTGCTACGATCACGGGTGAAAACGTTTGCCCTTCTTGAACTGGGAGATGGTCGGATGAATGTGTTGTCGCGATGCGGGCTGATATTGGTGGCAAGCGTTCTTTCGTTTGCGGCGTTGGCGCCGCTTGCGGCCGCGGAGCCAACGACGGAAAAACCGCCGGAAAAATCGCCCGCCGGAAAACCGTCGATCGAGTCTCAGTATTTGTCCAATATCCGGCAAATCACGCACGGGTTCGCCAAGGCCGGCGAAGGTTATTTTTCGCCGGATGGGAAGACGATCATTTATCAAGCTGTCGCCGATCCTTATCCGTTCTACCAGATTTACACGCAGCCGCTTGCCGGCCCGACGCTGGCCGACGGCAAGCCGAAGATGGTGAGCACCGGCCGCGGAAAATGCACGTGCAGCTTCTTCGCGCCCGACGGCAAAAGCATCATCTACGCTTCGAGCCATCTCGATCCCGATCTGATCGGCACCGAAGCCAAGGGCCGGGCCCAATTGGCCGAGGATGCCAAGCCGGAGCATCATCGAAAATATCAATGGGATTTCGACCAGAACATGGAGATTTTTTCCGCGAATGTCGACGGCACGCATGTCCACCGGCTGACCTATTCGCCCGGCTACGACGCGGAAGATGCCTATTCGCCCGATGGCAAGCAGATCGTCTTTTGCAGCGATCGGGGCGGCAACCCGAATCTCTACGTCATGGATGCCGACGGCAGCCACGTTCGCCAACTGACGCATGCCAAGGGCTACAACGGTGGCCCCTTCTTTTCACCCGATGGAAGGCGAGTCATCTATCGTAGCGACCGCAAAGAGCCCGGCCTGTTGCAGATTCACGTGATCGACGTCGACGGCACGAACGACATGGCGCTGACTGACAATCAGGGCGTGAATTGGGCCCCCTATTGGCACCCAACGAAGCCATTCATCATCTGGACCGCCGCCAACCATTCCAACCCGCGCGAGATGCCGAACTTCGATCTTTGGCTGTTGAAATACGAGATCAAAGACAACAAGTTCGTTTCCGGCCGACTGTGGCGGATTACCGACAACCCGGCCGCCGACGTTTTGCCCGTCTTTTCCCCCGACGGCAAACAGCTAATGTGGACCAGCAACCGCACCGACGACCACACCAGCCAACTATTCCTCGCTGATTTCAAATTGCCGGAGTAAACCGCGCGAAACCGCAAGCGCGCTACCAAACGGCATGGATCCGCGCTTGCGGTTTCGCGCGTCCGTCCTTATCCCCTCACCCTATCCCCTCACCCTGACCCTATTCATCTCCTCGCTCTAATCCCTAACTTGCAGCTTGATCTCGTCGGAGTTGGCCTTTAGCTCGGGGGCGTACATCGCCGAGGCCCGGGCCGGCAACGCGCTGTAGCGGCCGGGGATT
>DATAWG010000085.1 GCA_036267355.1 Pirellulales bacterium
GGAGTCTGGACGCTCCGGTCCGCCGCGGCTCCTTACCCAAGAAAGCAAACCAACTTCATTGCAACAGCCAACCCGAAATCGCCACCGCGACGCCATCGAGCGCTTGCCTGGTGGTGCTGCGCCGCTATCCCCGTCGGACACTAGCCCACAAACCTCGGAAAACTCGCTTGATTCAGGCCTAGTTGGTCGCAGCTCGAGTGATTATCGCCCCGGTGTCCAGGTCGACGTCTTCCCATTTCAGGGACAGAATTTCGTCGATTCGCCAGCCGGTGCCGATCGCAAACATCAACAGAGCCCGCCACCAATCGGCCGCCTCGAAATGCCGTCGGGCGGGCGCCGTCGCTTTGTCGCAAGCCGCGTAGATGGCTTGGAAGTGTTCGGCGGTAACGACGTGCCCGAGCCGCCGCTCTTCGCGGACCATGCGGAACTTCGGCACCTTCGACGGATAGCCCCACTCGGCCGCGATGCGCAGCACTGCTTTGACGTGGCGCAAGTCTTTGTTGATCGTGGCCGTCGAAACGAGCGATTCCGGCTTCGATCCCCGGTCGGCCTGCCGCTTGGAAATGAAGTTGTCGATCGTCGCCGTGGTGAGCGCCGACAGCCGGTCCGGCTTGGCGTGCTTCTCGAATGCGTCGAGCGATTGCTTCGCAGCGCCGCGGCTGCGAGGGGCCAGCCGCGGCAAAATCTTCGTTTCATACTCGACGCGTAGATCCGCCCAATCCTTCCGGCTTTTGGTTTCGTATACGCCGGCGGCCAGTTGGCCCTCGATCTTGCGTTGATATTTCTCGGCCGCGCTCTTGCCGCCGATCCGTTGCAACTTCCGCTTGCCGTCCGGCGCCAGCCAGCCGACCGACCGACCGCGGGCAATCGTTGCCCAGCCGTTGCTTCTGCCGATGATCTTGGAATAACCAAGCTTTCATGGTTCAGGTTCCTTTGCAGTTGTGGGGGGAATTACTAAAAAGCCGGCCCGGCGCCCTGTCGCGAGCGCCGAGCCGGCGGAAGGTGCTGTCGTCAATCCAATTGCCGCTTTCGCTCGAATCGTTCGATCAGCTCGCGGAGCGCGGCAAACTCTTCCGGGGTTGCGCCGGGGTCGATGTCGTCCTCGCATAACGAGCCGGCGCCGCCGGACAACTCGAACGAAAAAGCCACCCCTTTCTTTCCTCGCCAGAACGTGATTTTCAATTCGACGGCATTTTCCAGCCAGTCGGCCGGCTCCGGGCCATGTCCGAAATTCATGCGGTTCATCATGCGGCACCGCCTTCCCCGTTGCGTCGAAGGTCCGGCATGTTCTCGATTAGCCGGGCCTCGTAGCGAGCGGGAAAGAGATTGAACTTTTCGCCCCTCTGCTCGGCTCTTATCTCTGCCCATTCCTCGGATGCCGTGAGACAGGCTATGGCCATACGCTTATTAACCGCCCAGTGCTCGACCGTTTCTTTGCCGGTTGCGGTGTCGATCCGAATTATCTGATAGATCGGTTCCTTGGCGACGTTGCACGTCATGCGGCACCTTCCTTCCCGCCGGCGTCGACGTCTGGCTTGTTCTCCCGGCGCAGCGCTGCCAGCAACGCCGGCTCATGCGCGTTCTCGGTAGCTGGCGTGAAGTCCGCGGACGGCGGCAACGGAATGTCGCGTTGCACGATTCGATCCACCTTGTACGCGGTGTCGAACATCGTGGCTGTCTTGTGGCCGAGATGGTATCGGCCCATGCCGGGGTACATCCGTTCGACTTGGCTCGCGGAGCCGCGGCGAAGCCACTTGATGCAGCCGCCGACGCCAGCGCGTTCGGCAAGCTCGCGAAACTCGGCGCCGAGGTTTCTGTTGTGGCACCAACTCGCCAGGATGATCCGTCGCGGTTCGCCGTGCGCCATGCAACGCTCCTACCTGCTGCATCACGTCGGCGGGCAGTAGCCGCGAAATCGCGTTGCCCGTTTTTGACATTATCACGGTGAGCCGGCCGCTCCCATCGGGCTGAACCGTGATCGACTGCCGCTCAATCGCGAGCACGTCGCCACGGCGGAGTCCGGTTGTCCAGGCCAGCATGATGAATGTCAGAAACCAAACCCGCTTTTCAATCCCGGTCCTGTAGCAACTGCCTTTCATCGCATCGGCGGCCGCGAGCAGCCGCTTGTATTGCGAAAGGTCGTAACCGTCGATGACAAGGGCCGGCCGCTTGACGGGCCGTGCCTTGCGCGGAGGCTCTTCCACGTAGCTTTCCTCGAAAGCAAACCGCCACAGCGTCAACAGCGTGCGCCGATAGCCGTGGATCGTGTGCGGCCTAAGCGTCAGCAACGTGTCCGCGATAAATGCGTTCAACGTCGCCGCGTTCAGGTCCGATAGCTTCGCGGGGCGTTGACGGTGTCGGCTCAGCTTGAGAATCGCCGACCCGTGGGACGATTTGTTGCTTGATTGCGAAAGCCCGCGAGCCGGGGTGTAGTGCTTGCGGAGAAGGTCAGCGAGCGTCGTCTCCGGCGTGGCGGGTTCTTTCGGCGTCGGTGAGGGGGCCGGCGCCGGCTTGGCGACGGTGTTGTTTTCCGCCGTGGGACGCCTCGCCGCTGGTGCTTTACCGGACGGATCGACCGGCCTTTGCCACGATCAAGACGGCGTAGCCGCGATACGGGACGTGCCCGGTCGCGCGCTCGGCGCGATCGACGGGGGACGCAACAGAATCAACGTGCTGGGTGGCAGCCATCGGGGCAACCTTTCCTTCGCCGGCGGGAGAACGCCGGCGCAAAAGAGTCTAACACGGTGGTTTTGGCCATTGCTCAATTCTTTCGTTCAAAAGTGTGAAGTGGTAAACGCCAGCCCCGCGCCGGGGGACGGCAGGAAAAAAACCGCCGCGAGCGTCGCGCCATGCCTAACGCGAACACCCGCGACGGCCCCTCGACGGTTCAAACGACGGACGTTGCGGGCGCGGGGAACAAGTCGACGTCGTCCCACGCCGGCACCGTCGTCATCAGTCGCTCTTGCTCCGCCCGCAGTTCCGCAATCCTGCGATTCGCTTCGGCGACGATCGGCTTGTACGATTCGGTCCGGGCGTGGGCTTCGTGAGCCTGGGCCAATCGCTCGCGGATTTGCTCCCGTTCCGCCACCACCAAATCCGAACCGCCGCCTTGGTGGATGCGGTCCAGCCGCTCCAATTGGGGCGTGAGTTCGTCGATCGTTTTGCGGCACTCGCGGCCGATCGGCCCCTCGACGCAATGCCGCTGCAAACCGGACGACGCCTTCACACTGTTGATCTCGCGGTTGAGCTCCGCGATTCGGCCGGAGCGATTGCGGCCGGTGCGGGACAGGAATTCGCCGGCGCCGTACCGCAGGCCAGTGGCCTCGCTCCGTTTGGCATCTTCGGCGGCCTGCAATTCGAGCAGCGGCTTCTCGGCATCGCGGACCATCTGGTTCGCCAGGTCGCGGACACGGCTGGCTTCCGCTAGAAGATGCCGCTTCTCGCCCTGCATCTTGGCAACCTCCCCGTCGAGCACGGCCGCCGGGCGGAGCTTTTCGGAGGCTTTGTAGCGGTCCGACAGCAGAGCAACGTCGCGTTCGAACACTCGAAGCGTCTTGCCGACCAGCGGCAGCAACTCGGCGACGGACTGGGCATCCGGGGTTTTGCCGGCTTCCACATCGCCGCCCCCGCGAAGGGCTTCGGCCCCAGGGCAATTGCACGTTAATTCACGGTCCGAGTAGGACTTCGAGCATGTAGTTCTCGTTCCAGCCGGCGCTGAGGCGTTTGTTCTTGACGCCCAGCTTTTTGGAATTGTTCTTGAGTAGGCTCAGCGCGGTGCGACGCAGTATGCTCAGGTTCGCGTCGGCGTGGCCGCGGCGGACGCGCGATTGGTCTTCGCCAAACGTGACATCGAGTTGCCAATGCAACCGGTTCTCGATTCCCCAATGACCACGCACCGCAC
>DATAWG010000086.1 GCA_036267355.1 Pirellulales bacterium
GAGGGCTCAAAATTAATAGCCAAGGGCGGCTATCGCCACAAGATCACTTGCGACGGCCAGGAAAATAACAAAATTCCAGCGCCGCGCCTATCGCGCCATGCGCGTGCGGCAACCAATCCGGCCGACAGTGCCATTCGTGCCCGACACCTTTTCCGCTCCCTTTTCCGCTCCCTACGACGCCGCGGCGCTCGCCGGCTTTTCGGCGGGCTTTTCCCCAGTTTTTTCGGACGGATTCGCCTTCGTCGCCGCCGCTTGTTCGATCCACGGGTCCATGTCTTTGAACACGTCGGCGGCCGATGGTTGGAAAACTTTGCCAACCAATAGATCGGTGACGTTGCCCACGTGATGCGGGTAGTTCTTGATGAATCGGCCGAAGCTGAAGGAATCGTTGTAGAACGCGTAGACCAGTTTGCTCATCCAATACACGCCGTCGGTGAACGGCTTTGCCCAGGCGCCAAGCCGAGCGGCGGAAGGATCGTTGGCTTTGAGCGCGTCGATGATGCAATCGCCGGCCATTTCGCCCGACTTCAACGCCAGAAATACGCCCGAGCTATAGATCGGGTCGAGAAACACATACGCATCGCCGATCAGCACCCAGCCGTCGCCGGCCGCTTCGCTGGATGTGTAAGAAAATTCCCGCAACACGCGGACGTTGCTGGTCAGCTCGGCGTCGGCCAATCGGGCCTTGAGCGCCGGGCATTTTTCCACTTCCTCGAAATACACCTCGTCGGGCGTCCCACGGCCTTTCAATAAATGCGCCGCGTCGGCCACTACGCCGATGCTGACGATATTGTCGTGCAGCGGGATATACCAGAACCAAGCCTTCTTGTCGTTGGTGTAGAGCACGAGCGTGGCCCCTTCGTTGCGGCCGCTATCGCGCCGGGCGTTGCGATAATAGTGCCAGATAGCTGCTTTTTTCAGTTTCGGATTCGGTTGCCGAATGCCCATGCGGTTGGCGATGATCGATTGCTGCCCGGTCGCATCGACGACCACTCGAGCGGCGATATCGCGCGATTGCCCGTCGGCCGTTTCGATGCGCACTCCGGTGGCTCGCCGGCCGTCGAAGAGCACATCGAGCACGCGTGTCTGATCGTGGCAATCGGCCCCTTTTTCGGCGGCATTCTTGAACAGCATTTCGTCGAGTTCGCTGCGCAGCACTTGCCAGGTTTCGGAGCATTCGCGTGGATCGCGTTCGGAGAAATAAAACGGCTGCGACTCGCGCCCCGTGTGGCTGGCGAATTGCACGCTGAACTTGCGCTGAAAGTGGCCCTGTTTCAACTTGTCGAGCACGCCGAGCCGCTTGAACGACCAATATGATTCGGGCATCAGCGATTCACCGACATGGAAGCGGGGGAATTTTTCCCGTTCCAAAAGAAGCGTGTTCCGCCCTGCCTCGGCCACCAGCGCGGCCGCGGTCGATCCCGCCGGTCCGCCGCCGATCACGATGCAATCGTAAGAATCGTTCATATGCGTTTTCGTTGCCAGGTTACCGTGTTCCAAAATATGGCCGACCCAACTTGCCACTCCGCCGCGGCAAGCATCTCGCTTTGGGGTTTCGCGCGTTGGCCGTCGGATGGTGACTGCCGTTCACGCCGGCACGACGATCTCCAAGAGTTCCACGGCCGGCTCGCCGTTGCAATGGATGAGCGCCGTGCGGCCGTAGGTGCGCTGGTCGGGCCGCATGTCGAACAGCCGGCACAGATCCGGCCCCGGCGCGATCTCCCACAAATTGAATAATTCGACGCTTCGCAGCACCTTGTTGCGAATCAGGATGCGCCCCAGCGGCGCCGAGCGGCTTTCCACCTCGCGGCGCACGATATCGCTGACGTGCGCGAAATTCAACCGCACAATGCCGAATTGCACGACCCGGCCATCGCTGCAGCGCTTGAGCAGAATCTTTCGCGAATAGTGATCCGCGTCAAGCCGCGAGTCGAGCACTTCAACATCCACCAGCGAACCGTGGTGCTTCTCGACGGTGACGGTCATGTGGTGCTCGTGAGCGAGCAGCTTGCGATACACGGATGGAAGTTCGTCGCGATTCACCTCGCGGCAATAGCCGAGCTCCTCCGGCGCGTCGTAAAACAACGCCACCAGCGTCTCCAACTCGGGAACGACGCGCGGATGCGTACTCACGGCAATCGAGCCGACTCGGTTAGGGGCCAGCTTTTCAGACCGACCGGTCGAGCCCAAGGCTTGACCGGCAAAAACAGGCGGGAAATTGGGGTGGGGTGGGTTTCTCGTTGGCTGCCGGCGTTGCCGCGAGGTACGAGAATTCCGCGGGGGCTTTAGCAACGCGTTTTTAAAACAACATCGATCAAATAGTGCAACAACCGGCACAATGCGGCGGGCCCGACCGATTCAGCCACCGATCGGGCTCGATTGTCGTATTCTTGTACCAATCGCTGCGCTTTGTCAAACACTTCGGCTAGGCGATAAAGGTCGCGAATCTCACACACGATCGCTTCGCTCACCGGCGAACTCGTGGCCAGCGACTGTAGTCGCAAACGGCTTGGCTCGGCAAGGCCTTCTAGGGCCAACGCCCACAACAGCGTCGGCCGTCCGCCCAGCACGTCGCCAGCCGCGACGAGTTTATTATGATTGTCGGGCTCCCAATCGGCCAGATCATTTTGGATCTGAAATGCGATGCCGAGGTGTTTTGCGAATTCGCCGATCGGCTTCAAATAGGCTTCGCTCGGCCCCGCGAGTCGCAAGCCGGTAATCAGCGCGGCTTCGAAGGCCGGCGCGGTTTTCAAGGCATAAATCTCGAGCGATTCGGCCACCGAAAGCAGCTTGCGGCGCGAATCGCGCCACAACAATTCGGCCCCTTGCCCTTCGGTCAGCTTCATGTGAGCCTCGGCAAGGCGGTCCATGATGTCGCTGACAGCATCGGCCCCGAGCGCGCTGCTTTCGCGGCTGACCAATCGGTAGCCGAGACCGATCAGATAGTCGCCGACGTTGATCGCGGTCGAAACGCCCAGCGCGCGATGCAACGTCGCGGCGCCGTAACGGAATTGATCGTCGTCTTCAATGTCGTCGTGGACCAGCGAGGCTTTGTGAAATGTTTCGATCGAAACCGCGGCGCGTTTCACGGAAAGCGGCAGCTCGGCGACGCTGCGGTGACCGTCGGAAAGCGTGCAGCGGCCGCCGGTCATGGCGTCGTAAACGGCGAGCGTGATGAATGGCCGCGAGTGCTTGCCGCCGCGGGTCAGAAAGTCGTAGGCGATCGCTTCGGTGCCCGCCAGCGGATCGAGCAGGGCCGCCCCTTGGCCATTCAACTCGGCCAGCCGTGGGCCGATCCGCATCCGCGGGGCGAGCTGCTCGAGTTCGTCGGGATCGAACATCCGCTGGGCCGCCCGAATCAAATGCCGGTAATTAGGCGCTGACGCATCGTCGGCCACGAAGTCCAAATCGATCATCCGCCGGATCCAATCGCCGTCGAACGCCACCGACGGACCGGATTCAGATCTCGCGCAGTCGTCCGCGGCTCCATCGACCAGTGGTATTGCCATGCAGGGAACCTCGAACTGCGGAATCTGGTTGAGCGCCTTCTCCAATAAATCGAGCGACGCCACGCCCATTACGGCGTCGATCTCGGCGCTTGCCAGTGCCTCAAGCGCCGCAACCGATTCTTCCGCCCACAACACCCGATACCCGAGCCGCTCGGCACGTCGCCGGAGCCAAGCGATCGCACAACGAGCGCAATCGGGCATTTGCCGCGCGGAGATCGCTCCCTGGCAATCGGCCGCATGCGACAGGCTGCCGGGCAACAACAGCAACCGCCGGTCACGGGGGACGGCGGCAATTTTCGGTTGCCAGAATGCCGAGGCCAGCATCACCATCGTCCAGCCGACGAAGCCCTCGGGCAACTCCAATTCGGTCAGTAATTCGCGGGCGAGCCGTTCCAACTCGGGCTGCTTCGGTAGTGCCGCTTGTTCGATGCGCTCAGCCAGCAGCGACGCCTTGCGCCGCAACCGCTCTCGAAGCGACTTCGGACGCGGAATTCGCTTGATATGAGCGGTCGTGCTCAGGAAACCCCGCTCCGCCGACGGGCCATCGGCTGTTTCGGCCATTTCGCTCGCCTCGGCAGGTTTGGCCAGGCGAGCGGACGAACGGGAAATGCGGCCGGCTGGTGAAAGCTTCCGAATGGCGCTCGACAAGGGAAATCCTTCCTTAGCGGTCGATCAATACAAGCAAGTCGAAGATAACGTTTGATCTGCTCTGACGCTGCCCAAAAAGCTTTGCTGCGAAGACCGACCACTAGCGCGCGCCGCGCGCTGGAGGCAAATTTGCCGCCAGCTGAGCCGAACGCCGCCGAACATCATAACAAAGCAATTCCGACTGTGAACCGCACGCCCACGAACCTGACCGCACGCGACCGGCAACACGCAATCCCACGCCAAACACGAACCGCAAATCGCCGCCGCCGTTTAACACGCTGCGGGCGGCGATCGCTTCAAACCCTTTTGCCGCATCGGATTCGGCGCTGCGGGCCCAGAAATTTGCTTGCTCTTCTAGCATCGGATTAGCTACAATCGGCGGTAGTCGGAGATTTGGAAGGCGATCGGCCATCGCTGCGGCGCCGGTCGTGCGGTTTTTGTTGTCGCTGGATGTTCGATTGAAATGCTTCCGCCGACTGCTCGCCTACACACCCTCCCTCCTAGCCGCAGCCTATTTGATGAAAGCGTATCCGATGGCGGAGCACGCTAATTTCCAATGGCGCGCGGGGCGCCGCATTGCGGATAAGGCCAATCCGTTGCCGGCGCTCGGAAATGGATTCACGGGAAAGAGATTTCACGAGGAATTTCGCATGAATGGCGGCCGAAGCGCAAGCGATGTCCGGCGTTGTTTCGCAATTGCGATTCTGGGGTTGGCAATAACTTCGATTTGGTCCAATTCGGTTCGAGCGGCTGAAAGGCCAAACGACCCGAAAGCCGCCGCGCCCGAGCCAGCGGTCAAAGTCAGCTACTTCCGCGACATCCGCCCGATCTTGCAAGAGCAGTGCCAAGGCTGCCATCAGCCGGCCAAGCGGAGCGGTCAATATGTGATGACTCCGTTCGCGGCGCTGTTGAAAGGGGGCGAAAGCGGTTCACCAGCCGTCGTACCCGGCAAGGCCGCCGACAGCAATCTACTAAGCCAAATCACGCCGACGAAGGGCAAAGTGGATATGCCGAAAGGTAAGAGCCCATTGGCCGCGGCCCAGATCGGTCTTATCCGCCGCTGGATTGCTGAAGGCGCCGTCGACGATACGCCGGCGAGTGCATCCGTGGTGTTCGACGCGGCGCATCCGCCCGTGTATCATCTGCCGCCGGTTCTGACATCGCTCGACTATTCGCCGGATGGCAAGCTGCTCGCAGTTTCCGGGTATCACGAAGTTCTGCTCTGGAAGGCCGACGGCTCGGCGATGGTCGGCCGGTTGGTGGGGCTGTCGGAGCGGGTTCAATCGTTGGCATTTTCGCCCGACGGCAAATTGCTGGCCGTTGCGGGCGGTTCGCCGGCTCGCTTGGGCGAGATTCAAGTTTGGGATATCGAAAAACGCAAGCTGTTGCTCTCGGTGCCGATGACCTACGACACGCTGTATGGCGTGAGTTGGTCGCCCGACGGCAGTCGAATCGCATTTGGCTGTGCCGATAATTCGGTTCGCGCGATCGATGCTCATTCGGGAAAGCAAGTGCTGTTTCAAGGGGCACACAATGATTGGGTGTTGGGCACCGTGTTCAGCAAAGATGCCTCGCATCTGATCTCGGTAAGCCGCGACCGTTCGATGAAACTGATCGAAGTGGCCACGCAACGGTTTGTCGACAACATCACGAGCATCACCCCCGGCGCGTTGAAGGGGGGCTTGGCTTCGGTCGATCGGAATCCGAAGGAAGACGAAGTGGTGGTCGGCGGGGCGGATGGCGTGCCGAAGATTTATCACGTTTATCGCCCGCCCGGCAAATCGCGTCGGATCGGCGACGACGACAATTTCATCCGCCAGTTCGAGGCGATGCCGGGCCGGATCTACGCCGTGGAATATAGCCGCGACGGGACGCGGATTGTGGCCGGCTCCAGCAATCAAGGAACCGGCGAAATTCGTGTCTACAATGCCGCGAACAGCCAGTTGATTTCGAAATTCCAAGGCGAACCGGGCCCGATTTACGCCGCCCGTTTCAGCCCCGACGGAAAGCAAGTGGCCGCGGCCGGCTTCAGCGGCAAAGTGTTGCTGATGGATGCCGCGACGGGCAAGCTGGTGAAGGAATTTTTTCCGGTGCCGCTGGCCGGCGCGGTGACGGCAAAACGGTAGCAATCGAAACGTCAGCAACAGCAACGTTAGGCGACCAAGAACTTAGGCTCGGCCGAAAAATAACTTCTCCACAGACCGCTCTTTCCTTGCGGGAGAAGGCAGGATGAGGAGTTCAAAAGCCGAAGTTATTTTTCGGCCGAGCCTTAGGCGGCGATGGCGGAATAATAGCGGCAGATTCGATCAAGGAGATCAACCATGAATCGCGTGCATGCGGCGGGGGATTGGAACGCACGGCTCGATCGGCGCGGCGCTCGGTGGGCATGTTTCGCAGCACTGGTCGGAGGCATGGCGTCGGCAGTCGCCTTCGGCTCGGTTGCGGCCGCGGACGAAACCCTTCCACCCGGTTTCAAGATTGCCGGAATCGAAGCGCAGCCCGGCACGATCGAACTGAAAAATCGCTTCGACTATCGTCAACTGCTCCTCACCGCGACGCTTACCAGCGGCGGGAAGGTCGATGTCACGCGCATGGCCGAGATGACCGGCCCGGTGCCGGGGGTGATCGAAATCTCGCCGACCGGAATGGTTCGCGCCAAAGCCGACGGCAAGGGCGAATTGCGGTTTTCGCTCGCCGGGCAAACCGTTGTGGTGCCGGTGTCTGTCTCCGGTTTCGGCGCCGATGATCGCATCAGTTTCGTCCGCGATGTGATGCCGACGATGTCGAAAGTCGGGTGCAACGCCGGCACGTGCCACGGCTCGGCGAAGGGCAAGAATGGCTTCAAGCTTTCGCTCCGCGGTTATGATCCGGCCGCGGATTATCTGGCTCTCACCGACGACCTTGCCGCCCGGCGCTTCAATCGAGCCATGCCCGAGCAAAGCCTGATGTTGCTCAAGCCCAGCGGCTCGGTGCCGCATGTCGGCGGCATGCTGTTCAAGCCGGGCGAACCGTACTACGAAATGCTCAAGACCTGGATCACGCAGGGTGCGAAGTTCGACCGCGACGCCCCGCGTGTGGCGAAGATCGAGGTTTCCCCCTCGGCTCCGATTATTCCGCTACCGAACATGAAGCAGCAATTTCGCGTCGTGGCGACCTACGCCGACGGTTCGCAGCGCGATGTGACCGCCGAAGCGTTCGTCGAAAGCGGCAATATCGAAGTGCTCGAGGCCGACAAGCACGGGCTGATCACGGCCCTGCGCCGCGGCGAATCGGCGGTGCTGATTCGCTTCGAGGGAAACTATGCCGCCGCCACCGTCACCGTCATGGGCGACCGCAGCGCCTTTGTCTGGAAAGATCAGCCGGAATACAACTACATCGACGAACTCGTGGACGCGAAGTTGAAACGCGTTCGCACGCTTCCCAGCGGCCTCTGCACCGATGCCGAGTTCATCCGCCGCATCTATCTCGATCTGACCGGCCTGCCGCCCACGTCGAGCCAAGTGCGTGCGTTTCTGGCCGACCAGCGCGATATGCGCGTCAAGCGCGACGAACTGATCGACCAATTGATCGGCAGCGCGGCCTATGTCGAACAAATGAGCATCAAATGGGCCGACCTTTTGCAGTGCAACGATAAATATCTCGGCGAAAAGGGGGCCCGAGCCCTGCGCAATTGGATTCGCCAGGCGATCGCCACCAATGTGCCGTACGACAAGTTCGTGTATGCCGTGCTCACGGCGAGCGGCTCGAACATCGAAAATCCGCCCGCCTCCTACTACAAGATCCTCCGCGAACCGGGCCCGCTGATGGAAAACGACACGCAGCTTTTCCTCGGCGTGCGCTTCAATTGCAATAATTGCCACGACCATCCGTTCGAGCGCTGGACGCAAAACCAGCATTGGCGGCTGGCGGCGTTCTTCGCCAACGTGGCCCGAAAAGATGATCCGCACTACGCGGACAAGAAAATTGGCGGCAACGATGTAGAAGGGGCCAAGGCGCTCGGCGAAATCATCTACGATGCCGCCAGTGGAGTCGAGGTGCGCAATCCGACGACACAAGCCCTGCAAACGCCCGAATTCCCCTACACCTATCCCGACATGGCCCCGCGCAGCGGCACGCTTCGCGAGCAATTTGCCCGCTGGACCGTTTCGCCGAAAAATCCGTATTTCGCCAAGAGCTATGTCAATCGAGCGTGGAGCTATCTCACGGGCGTCGGGTTCATCGAGCCGGTCGACGATATCCGCGCCGGCAATCCGCCGACGAATCCCGAACTGCTCGAGCGGCTGACGGCCGACTTCATCGCGAACGGCTTCGATGTGCAACAGTTGCAGCGGCTGATTTGCAAATCGGCCACGTATCAACGTTCGCTCGACACGAATCAATGGAACAGCGACGACACGGTGAACTATTCTCACGCGATGGCTCGCCGTTTGCCGGCCGAGGTGTTGTACGACGCCGTGTTCCAAGTGACCGGCGCCACGCGCCGGCTGTCGAACATGCCGGCCGGGGCTCGGGCCGCGGAAGAACCCGACCCGAGCGTCAATTCGCCCGACGGATTCTTGGATCTTTTCGGCCGCGCGCCGCGGCAAAGCTCGTGCGAATGCGAGCGGTTCACGGGGGTGATGCTCGGCCAAGCGCTCAATCTCATCAATGGCCCGACAATCGCCGACGCGATCAACCAGCCGGATAACAGCCTGAGCCAATTGGTGGCGAGCGAAAAGGACGACAATCGGCTGATCGACGAAATCTTCATTCGCGTGTTGAATCGGCCGCCGAAGCCCGCGGAAGTTGCCGCCAGCCTGCAATCGCTGCGATCTTTCGACGACGATCATGGCAAACTGGTCGCGCAACTCGCCGAATATGAAAAGACGCTTCCCGCCAAACAAGCCGAGTGGGAAAAGAACGCGGCCGAGGCCGTCAATTGGATTCCGCTGGAAGTGCAAACCGCCAAATCGGCCATCGGCGGCACTTTGGCCAAAGAACCCAATGACGTGATCTTCGCCTCCGGCAAATTGGAAAAAGACACCTACACCCTCACGGTGAAGACCGATCTGCGCGGAATCACGGCTTTCCGGATCGAGGCACTGGCCGACCCGCGTTTGCCGAAATCCGGCCCGGGCCGCGCGCCGAATGGCAACCAGGTGCTCAGCGAATTCCGTGTCTCCGCGGCCCCGGCCAACGATCCGAAAAAGGCCGGGCCAGTCGCCTTGCAAAACGCCCAGGCCGACTACAGCCAGCCCGGCTGGCATGTCACCGGAGCTATCGATGGCGACTTGGCCACCGGTTGGGCGATCGACCAACAGGAAGGCCGCAATCACACGGCCGTGTTCGAGTGCCGGCAGGATGTCGGCTTCGCCACCGGCACGCTGCTCACCTTCACGCTCGATCAGCACTATCCCGACGGCCATCATCTGCTGGGCAAGTTCCGCTTGTCGGCGAGCGCAGCCAAGCGGCCGGTTCGCCTGGAAGGGGAGCGAGCCGACATCGCTCGCCTAATCGCAATCCCGATCGAAAAGCGATCGGCGGCACAAAAGGCCGAATTGGCGAAGGACTATCGTTCGCTCGATTCCGAATTGGCGCGGCTGCAACTGGCCGTGGCCCAACACTCGAATGACCGAGTCAACGCCCGTCTGCTCGGCGCTCAAGACATCGTCTGGGCGCTAATCAATAGCCCGGCGTTTTTGTTCAATCATTGATTGCCGGAGGGATGGCAACCAAACGGCGGGAATTCTTGATGAAAGCCTCGATCGCACTATTGCTCGCGCTCTGCGTATCTACACTTGCCCGTGCCGATACCTCGGGCGAAACGCCGAAAAAGGCCGACGAGGTTTGGACCGGGAAAACGGTCGATGCCCGCGGGATCGGGGTTACGGTGACGTTCGACACGTCCGAAGCGCCCGATCTCAAGGAATGGGGCGAGAAGGCGGGCAAAGTTGCCGCGGACTGGTATCCGAAGATCGACAAACTGCTGGAAAGCCCCGGGTTTTCGCCGCCAAAATCGGTCGAAATCCGCTTTCGCAAAGATTACCACGGCTTGGCCATGACCATCGCCAGCACGATCACGATCCAGCCCGATTGGGTTCGCAAGCATCCCGACGACATCGGCATGGTGGTCCACGAACTGACGCACGTCGTACAATCGTATCGCCATCGAGGCAATACGCCGGGCTGGTTGGTCGAGGGCATCGCCGATTATATCCGCATCGTGAAATACGAGCCTGGCGTCCGGCGCCCCCGCCTGAATCCGGACAAAGCGAAATACACCGACGCTTACAAGACGACGGCCATTTTCCTCGAATGGACTGAAAAGCAATACGACCCGAACTTGGTCAAGAAGTTGAACGCCGCACTGCGGGCCGGAAGCTATAAAGAAGCGATGTGGAAAGATGCCACCGGCAAATCGCTCGACGATCTTTGGACCGAATTCGCCGATTCGCTGCGAAAACCGAAGCATGCCGCGAAATGACGCCGAACCATCGATTCCGTTTTTTCTCAGTGGCAGCGAGGAATAAACGATGAAAATGATCATCGCCGTCATCCAGCCCACAAGGCTGAACGCGGTGCGCGATGCGCTAAACAAACTCGAAGTCACACGGATGACCGTGTGCGACGCGCAAGGTTTTGCCCGGCAGCGCGGGCAGACGGAAATGTACCGCGGCCACGAATACAAGACGCATCTGTTGCGGAAAATCGCGCTCGAAATTGTCGTGAACGACGATTTCTTGGAACGCACCGTGGATACGCTCGCGTCGGTCGCCCGCACCGGTTCCGAGGGCACCATCGGCGACGGAAAAATCTTCGTACTGCCGGCCCTCGAAACGATCCAACTGTTCGGCGAAGTGCGCGGCCCCGAAGCGGTCTAATCGTCCGGCCACGGTGTCATGGCAATCCTGCTGCTCTCGACCGATCTGATGTTTGGTTCTCGCGTAAGCGGTGCGGCAGCACGGATCGGACTGGCGCTGCAAACGTTCGCCACGCCCGACTCGCTGCTAGAGCGACTCGAACTTTCCAAGCCGAAAGGCGACGATGCGGGCGGCTTGGTGGTGCTCGACCTGACGATGCGTCACTTCGACCCGAAGGCGTGGGTACCGCGATTCCGCCAAGCCGCGAATCCGCCGAAGGCAATCGTCGCCTATGGCCCGCACGTGCAAGATGCGATCCTCGCGGCAGCCGCTGGCGCCGGCTGCGATCAGGTCTATACGCGCGGGCAGTTTAACGCTCGGATGGACGAAATTCTTGCCGGCAGCTGACTCCGCCCATCCTATCGTTCGACGATTGGCCGGTGCCGATTGCCAAGTGCATACACCCTAGCCCGAAGCGTTAGCGAGGCAGAGCCCGATTCGGCCTGTTCGGCAAGCGATTGACGGACCGCTTGCAGCATGGTCTCGAACTGTTCGCGAGACAAGACGAGCTGCATGCCGGCCGTCGGCAAATCGAGCCGACAACTCGGCCCAGCTGCATGCGAGTCAAGGTGAAGTTGTTTAGAAGCGGCGGCTTCGGCCGACGTACAACCGGATGCGATAAATTTGCGTTTTGCGGCGATTCCACTGGCCGACTGCGCTGGCCGGTGGCACACGACGCCTCCGAGAGCCGGCGCGGCACACGACGGCCCATTCCTTCAGCGCCCATCGATTGGTTGCTTGCAGACCCCCGACGAGTCGCTCCGGGCGAGTATTCCGCGTCGTCCATCGCTGTCGAAACACGTCTACGTCGGTCTGCCGTTCTGCGTCGGATCGCTTGCCGCGACGCCCGCTCGGCCATTTTCCTCGGCCATTTTAACGATGTTGCCCTGCGGATCCATGACCCCGATGCGGCTCCCCTGGGCTGCGCGCAGCGCATCGCAGAGCGCTTCCTTGTTGGTGACTGCGATGTAAGCTGGCCCGTCGAGCTTTTTCAAAAGTCGAATGCGGCGGCCTACGGTCGCGGCGGTTTCGACCCCGATGAAGCCATGTGCCGTCTGAAGGTCGCAGCTGTTGTCGGCGGGAACGGCGGCGCCGTAGCGCCGAGCAATGCGATTGATCGTCGCCGTATGTGCCTTATTCAGCTTCATCAGCCGCCGCTCCTTCCCCCGTGCAATCAAACTCCCCAGGACCAATTGCGGTAACCCGCAAAAATATCATTGACACTGTGGCTCGAACCGTCAAGAGCCAATTACCGCTTCTCCCGTTTAGCGGAACGTGATGAGTCGCGAAATTCAGCGGTGTTTTGTTGTGGAACCCAACTCGGTAGGCCGGGGCCAGATTCTCCGACAGATTGACGGCGTCGAGCCGCTGGATTTTGCCGAACTCGACATCGATTCCGAGCGTTCCAGTCCGGCGGTTCGAAAAGCGGAAGTTATTTTTGGCCGAGCCTTCGGTGGTGTAAGAGGGGTTCTGATAAGGCCAAAGTCACAGGTTCGAGTCCTGTAGCGCCTACTGTTCTGCGATGGCTCGAGGAAAAAAACCGGTTGGATCTCACGATTTCCTTGCTCCGTCCGCGAAATCTAGCTAATATCAGCCTAAATGCGGGGCGTGTGGTATGGGGGGAGCTGCTCTCTCAATCATTCTGAAAATGTCGTTATGACACTTGTTTCCCGGAATTGGGCGCCAATGAAAAGCGTGTTGCGTTGTGCGTTCGTCCTAGCCGCGGTTTGTGCTTTGCCAATTGCGGCCCGCGCTTCGGTTATCACCTGGAGCGCGCCGGTAGCGATTACGACCGACGGCAGCGCGAGCGACGTGCTCAACACCGGCGGGGCCGTCATCCAAGCCGAATACGCGCAAGGGAGCGGCACGCAAACCGTAAACGGCATCGCATTTACCGACGGCTTCACCGACTACAACATGCCCCAAGGCACTACCATATAAGCGATCAGCGGCAATAATACGTATTCCCCCTCTGGCTTCACAACCGGCGTTGCCGCATACGACGCGATCCTAAACAGCTTTGCCTACGGCGGAAATGATCCGAACGTTCTGACGATCAGCGGATTGATGCCCGGCGCGACGTACGATGTGCAGCTTTGGGGACTGGATGATCGGACTTGCTGCGGTGGCAGGACGGAAAACTTTTCCGGAGCCACCGGCGACGCGGATGCATCAAGCACTTTTTCGCTGAATAGCAACATTTCGATCATTGGAACGTTCGTCGCCGACGGCAGCGGCCAACAGGCGATCTACGTCAACGGCCCAGGAGGCCCAAACAATCTCAATGCATTCTCGGTTCAGGCCCTGCCGGTGCCGGAACCGGCCACGATCGCGCTGTTCGGCATCAGCTCGCTGGGATTGTGTGTTTTCATCCGCCGCCACCAAAACGGCGAACGATAGGCAGCTCCCATTTTGTCAGACGAAAAGCCTTCGGCGATTTGCCGAGGGCTTTTTTTATCCCCGCACTCGCTATTTTGCGCTAGTCTTCCATGATGGACACCGTTCCCACTTCGTCCGTCGCCGATGCGGTGCGAGTTGATTCTCGGCCAGGAATGCTTTGGGCCGTGCCCGCGCTCGCGGCAGTGGCGTTGCTGTTGAGCCTGTATTTATCTTCGTCGGCTGCGCCAACGGCCCAGCCCGTCGGATGCAGCGCCTCGGCCGGATGCCGAGACGTGTTGAACTCCCGTTGGTCGCGCTGGCTAGGAATTCCGGTAAGCAATCTCGCCGCGGTCGTTTACGGTTCGATGATTCTCGCCAGCTTGATGCTTGGCCGGGTGGATGGTGGCTCTCGACGGCGGTTTGCTGCCATGGCGATTGTCGGCACATCCGTGCTGGCTGCGGTCTCGGCAGTTTGGTTTCTCGGTTTGCAAGCGTTGGCGGTGAAGAGCCTTTGCCCTTATTGCCTGGCGGTGAATTGCTGCGGGTTGCTGACCGGTGCATGGGTTCTATGCGTTGGCCGCCGACTGCTGCGGCACCGCGATTGGCGCGCAACGGTTTCGGCGGCCGTGGCAGGTGTTGCCCTGCTGATTGCCGGCCAATGGTTCGTTCCCCCGAAATCATTTGCAATTGAACCGGCTGCGTCGTTTCAGGTCCCCGGCGGGCGATTCGATATGCTTCCCGGCCATGCGCCCACGGTCAGGTCGCCGCGGACGGAGCATTACATTGTCATGCTTAGCGACTATGCTTGTCCGCATTGCCGGCAGACGCACCAAGTGCTCGAAAACACATTGGCCCGGTATGGAGGACGGATCGGCGTAATCGTTTTGCCTACACCGCTCGATCGGAAATGCAATGCGATGCTGGTCGACTCCGCACCGCCCGAACCGCAAGACTGCGCGTTGAACCGATTGGCGCTTGCGGTGTGGTGTGCGGATCCGAAAGCCTTTGCTCCGATGGACCATTGGCTCATGGATTCTCACCAAGTGCGGCTCGAGGCGGAGGCCCGAGCGCACGCCGCCGAACTTGTCGGTTCGGCGAAGCTGGCGGCCGCGGAAACGGATCCGCGAATCGATGGGATCTTGCGGCAAGATGCTCAGCTTTTTGCGCTGTTAAAGGGCGGGAAGCTGCCTCAGCTTCTCTTCGGTGCGACGCACCTCATCGGCGAACTGTCCGATAGCGACGAACTGGAGGCGGCGATCCAGCGCGAGTGGGGACTCTCTCCCAATCCGCGATGAAAACCTTGCGGAATCGCGTGACATCGGCAGCGGGTCACGTTATAAACAGACCATTCGGCGATGGTTCGACATTCGGAATCCATCTCCCTTATCCCGCCTGCCTCGCCCGCCTGCCTCGCCCGCCTGCCTTGCCCGCCTACCGCCGGTCGCTCTAGACCTGATCGATCTTGCCCGCTGGATGAATCAATATGCACTTGCAGCGAATCCTGATCGTGGCGGTCGTCACCGTTGCCGCGATGTCGGCGATTGCGGATCGCTCGCTGGCCGCTGACGCCAAGCCCAGCGCGGCGGGTCCGAAATTGACCTACGACGACGACGTGCGGCCGATTCTGCGCGAACACTGCTTCTCGTGCCACAACCAGAACATGGCCAAGAGCGGATTGGCGCTCGATAGCTATGCCAAGCTGATGGCCGGCGGGTCGAGTGGCGAAGTGGTGCTCGCGGGCGACGTGGATAGCTCTCGGCTCTGGGCGTTGGCTAGCCATGCCGAAATGCCCTACATGCCGCCGATGCAAGACAAACTGCCGGACAAGAAGCTGGCGACGATTCGGCAGTGGATCGAAACCGGGGCGGCGGAAAACTCCGGCTCGAAAGTGGCCACGAAGAAAAAAGCGTCGTTCGCCTTGGCCACCAACGGTCTCGCCGGCAAACCCAGCGGTCCGCCCGCGATGCCGGAGCATCTGTGGCGGCAACCGGTGATTTATACGCCCCGCTTGGGCGCGATCACGGCGTTGGCGGCCAGCCCTTGGGCGCCGCTCGTGGCCGTGGCTGGGCAACGCGAAGTCGTGCTCTACAATTCGGATTCGCTCGAAGAACTCGGCGTGCTCCCCTTTCCCGAGGGCACCCCCTATTGCCTGCGGTTCAGCCGCAACGGCTCGCTGTTGCTCGTCGGCGGTGGGCAAGGGGGCCAATCGGGCTGCGCCGTCGCATTCGATGTAAAAACCGGGCGGCGCGTGCTCAAAGTCGGCGACGAACTCGACGCGGTGCTGGCCTGCGATATCAACAACGATCAATCGCTCATTGCGCTCGGCGGCCCGCAGAAAATCGTGCGAATTTTTTCCACCCAAACGCTCGAGCAAGTGGCGGAAATCAAGAAACACACCGACTGGATCTACGCCGTCGAATTCAGTCCCGACGGCGTGCTGCTGGCCACCGCGGATCGCAGCGCGGGGCTGTTCGTGTGGGAAGCGGCGACGGCCCGCGAATATCTGAATCTGCAAGGACACAAAGCCGCGATTACGGCCCTCAGTTGGCGCGACGATTCGAATGTGCTGGTCTCGGCCAGCGAAGATGGCAACCTGAAGCTGTTCGAAATGCAGGAAGGCAAGGAAATCAAAAACATCGGCGCGCATGGCGGCGGAGCGCTGTGCGTCTCGTTCGCACACGATGGCCGGCTGGTGAGTGCCGGCCGCGATCTTGTGCCCAAGCTGTGGGACGGCAACGGCAATGCACTCAAGAATCTATCGGGCTTTCCCGAACCGGTCATGCACGCCGTGTTCACGCACGACGGCGGCCGCGTCGTGGCGGCCGATTGGAGCGGGCAGGTGCGGGTCTACACGGTCGCCGATGGCAAGCAGGTCGGCTCTCTGGCCGCGAATCCGCCCACGCTCGCCATGCTGGTCGAGCGGACCGCCGGGCAAGCCGCGGCGGCGCAAGGCGCCGCCGACCAAGCCGCTGCCGCTTTTGCCGCCGGCGATAAGCGACTGCATGACTTGGCCGCGGCGGCGAAATCAGCGGCCGATGCATCGGCGATGGCCGCGCAGCGCGCCCAGCAAGCAGTTGTCGAGCGCATCGCGGCTGAAAAAAGTGTCGCCGAGCTTGCCGCCGCGCTGAAAGATGCGGGCGCTCGCTTCAACAGTACACAGGCCGCGGCAAACGCCGCCGCGGCAGAGCATTCCGCGGCGGACAAGGCGCTACAAGAAAAGAGGGCGGCCGCAAACGTAGCGGCGCAAATGATTGCCGTACAAAAGGTGAAACAGGCTGACGCGGCCAATAAGAATTTTGCCGCCACCAAAGCCGTGGCCGACAAGGCCGAAGCCGAACGATCGGCCGCCGCGCAAGTCGCCGCTAAAAAGGCCGAGATCGATGGCCTCAAGGCGAAAGAGTTCGCGACAGCAAAATTGGCCCTCGATCAGGCGACCTCAAGAAAGAGCGATGCCGATCGGTTGCTCGCCGCCAAGACAACCGCCGCGCACCAGGCGCAAGCCCCCGTGGCTCCGGCAAAGGCCGCGGCCGACAAATCGGCGAGTGAAAAAGCCACGCTCGAAAAGCAAGTTGCCGAGTTGAAAGCGGCAAGCGATCGGGCGGCGGCGCAAGTTGTCCAGGCCCGTTCGGCCGCCGAAAGAGCGGTTAGCGAGAAGGTGGCTTTCGAGCAAATGCCGGCTCGCCTCGCCGCAGCGCTCGAAGAAGTCCAGCACAAGATGACCACGCTCGAGGCGCAGGCCTCGGCAGCGGAAAACGAACGGCTAGCCGCGGCAAAGGCGGTCGAAGGAAAGAAGGCCGAGGCGAAGCCGTTCGCCGACAAACTCGCGGCAGCGAAATCGAAGCTAAAGCAAGCCGTATCGGGCCAGATCGAAACCGAGAAACTGATTGCCGCCAAAACGCAAGCGATTCAAGCTGCGCTCGAAAAACTGGCCTCGCTGCAAACAGCCAATGCTCCGGCCGATCCATTGGCGGCAATGCAGAAAACGATCGCTCAACGGGTGGCCGAGCGGCAAGAAATCGAAAAGACGATGGCCGACAAATCGGCAGCGGCGAAAGCAGCGGTCGACGATTTGCCTGCGGCGCAGAGCGATTACGATCGGCGCCTCGCTACACAAGCCGAAGCCGAAAAGCTGCTCGCCTTGAAGACGCAAGCAGCAACCGCGGCGCAAGCGGCCGTCGTTGCCGCAAAAGACGCCTTCGACAAAGCCTCGGCCGACAAATTGGCTTTCGAATCGGCCTATTCGCCGAAGCAATAGAATTGCACAAAAATCAGCTGGGGGTTGAGGCCGTTCCTCGCTGACGCTTCGGGCTAGTGGCGTTAGAGCCGTTCCTCGCTGACGCTTCGGGCTAGTGAGGAGGCAAACTAGCCCGAAGCGTTAGCGAGGAAGGCTGTTGCATGCCAATTTCGACGCGGTTAGCATAAGCTCGAAATGAGCCTGCTTGCGGTGTAAACACCGGATCCTTCCTTACGAGTGAACAAGGTCGAGTGGATGGGCAAACCATTCGCGAGCGCATGAATGTCTTCGTCACTGGCGGAGCCGGATATATCGGCAGTGTCGTCGCCGAGCAACTCGTCGCCAGCGGCGAATCCGTGGTCGTCTTCGACAACCTATCGCAAGGGCATCGGACGGCAGTGCCCGCGGAGGCGGTGTTTTTCGAAGGGGACCTGTTCGACCGGGCGGCGATCGATGCGGCGTTGGCCCAGCATCGGCCGGATGCGGTGATGCATTTTGCCGCGCATTCCTGTGTGGGCGATTCGATGATTCGCCCGTTCGAATACCTGGGCCGCAATGTCGTTTACGGGCTGAACCTATTGCAGAGCCTTGTCGAGCATGGGGTGCGGCGATTCATTCTCTCTTCCACGGCCAGCTTGTTCGGCGTTCCTGAACGGCTGCCGATCGCCGAAGATGAGCGGATCATGCCTGGAAGTCCCTATGGCGAATCGAAGTATATGCTCGAGCGAACATTGCCGTGGTTGGAGCAAGTGTACGGCTTGCGCTACGCGTCGCTGCGCTATTTCAACGCCGCCGGCGCAACCGCCGATCACGGCGAAGACCATCATCCCGAGCAGCACCTGATTCCGACCGTGCTGCGCAAGGCATTGGCCGACGGCGAAGATGCGGTGGTGACGATTTTTGGCGACGACTATCCGACGCCGGACGGCACCTGTGTGCGCGACTACATCCACGTGGCGGACCTCGCCCAAGCCCATGTGCTCGCCCTGCGGGCCTTGGACCAGCAGAGCCGGGTTTACAATCTGGGCAACGGTCAGGGGTTCAGCGTGCGGCAGGTGATCGAAGCTGCGCGGCGGATCACGGGCCGGCCGATACCGGTGCGAGTCGGGCCGCGTCGGCCGGGTGATCCGCCGATCCTTGTGGCGAGCAGTGAAAAAATTCGCCGCGAGTTGGGTTGGCAGCCGGCGTTTCCGGAGCTCGAACAGATTATCGACAGCGCGTGGCAGTGGCACCGGAGAAACCCGGCCGGTTACGACGACCGGGCCGCCGCGGCGGTTGTCAGCCCGAAATAGGCAGTTTCGGGGCGGCGTGCGTCGGCGGCTTGCTCCAAGATAAACGCGCGGGGACGCGCGCCATGGCGCGCGTCCCCGCCGTTCGTGTTGCACTACTTGGCCGGCGCCGGGCCGACTTTCTTGCCGGCCTTTTTCATGGCGGCTTCGAAATTGGCGCGGGCCTTGTCCCACATCTTTCCGGTCATGGGGACTCCGCAGCTTCCCTTGCCTTTGCACGAATTCTCGCCGGGATTGGCGCCGCAGCCGCCTTGTCCTTTGCAGGCATTTTCGCCTTTGCAATCGTGCTTGGCGACGGTGGCGCAATCACCTTGGCCTGCGCAGGCATTCTTGCCCTTTTCGGCGCCGCCTCCCTTTCCCTTGCACGTGTTCAAGCCACGACAAACGTGCGGTTCCTCCAGCAACGACTTGGCCTCATCGCCGGCCGCCAGAACGCTACGCCCCAGAACGCTCCCGGCGACGACGCCGCCGAATGCCGCCGCAGTTAGCTTTTGAAAATCTCGCCGATTCATGTTCGACTCGTTCATCGCACTTCTCCTCGGTGGGCAAAGGAAAAAGACAACGCAACAAAGGCGCTCCAGCCACGAACCGGAGCACAAACGTGCCGACGGCGATCTACGAACCGCGTGCCGATGGCTTGCCTATTTTGACATACCGCCGCGCGGCAATCCACTACTTTCCGAGCACTTCTTCGATCGATTCGCCGAGGATTTCGACCATGCGGTCGATTTGAGCGTCGCTCGCCACATAGCAGGGGGCGAGGTTGTAGATGTCGCCGCGGAGGCGCGTGAACATGCCGCGGCGCTGCGTGGCGGCGTGAACGCGGCGGCCGATCTGCTCCGAGGCGGGGAATTCGGCCCGCGTTTGCTTGTCGGCCACCAGTTCGACCGCCGCCAATAGCCCCAGCCCGCGCACTTCGCCGACGTGCGGGTGCGATGCCAACGTTTGCAATCGCCCCAGCAATTGCCGGCCTAGCTCGGCTGCGCGGGCCAAGAGATGTTCGCGCTCCAGAATATCGAGATTCGCCAGCGCGACCGCGCAACCGGCCGGGTGGCCTGAATAGGTGAACGCGTGCATCCAAGTTCGATCGCCTGTAGCGCTGTCAAGCGCCGCGGCGATCGCATCGCTCACGCCCAATCCGCCAAGCGGAAAATAGCCGCTCGTGATGCCTTTGGCAAACGTCGCCATATCGGGCTCGATGCCATAGCGCGACAGGGCGAACCAATCGCCCGTGCGGCCGAAGCCGGTGATCACCTCGTCGGCGATCAACAGCACGTTGTGGCGATCGCAGATCCGGCGAATTCGCGGCCAATAATCGTCGGGCGGAACGATGACGCCGCCGGCTCCTTGCACCGGTTCGCCAATGAAGGCCGCCACGGTGTCGGCCCCTTCGCGCAAAATCGCTTCTTCCAATAGATCGGCCGCGATCTGGCCGGGAGAGCGCGTGTCGCCTGGCGGAAGCTCGGCCGGCGGACGAAAGCGATACGGATACGGCCCTTCGATCTGCACGAATCCGGGAACGCGCGGCTCGAACATCGGCCAATACGAGGCGATCCCCGTGGCCGACATCGCAGCCAGCGTCGTGCCATGGTAGGCCCAGGTGCGGCTGACGATTTTTGTCTTGTCCGGCTTGCCGGCCAGTTTCCAAAAACAGCGGGCCGTCTTGAAGGCCGATTCATTCGCCTCCGCACCACCGCAGGTAAAGAAAAAGCGGTTGATCCGCGGATAACAGATTGCCGCCAGGCGTTCGGCCAATTCGATGGCCCGGGGATTCGTGCTGCCGGAATAGGCCGAGGCGTAGGCGAGTCGGTCCATCTGGTCGGCGGCGGCGCGGCCCAGCTCGGCGCGGCCGTGGCCGACGATCACATTCCATAATCCGGCCAGCGCGTCGAGAAACTCGCGCCCGTGGTTGTCGATCAGAATCGCCCCGCGGCCGGCGGTCCAGACGTGTGCCTCATCGGCCAGCGCGCGGCTGTGGAGCGGATGGATCAGATGATCGCGATCGCGTTGGAGTTCTCGTTCGGACACGGGCAGATGTTGGGAAAGAGGAAACCGTGGATTAGGTTGAAAGACATCGAACCACGGATCACACCGCTGACGCGGAAAATGGCTGCACGAAAAATGCGTCCGCTGGCGAGGCCTACCACGCTAACGCTGCGGGCTCGTTTTCCTTTCTGTGCGTCCATTCTAGCCCGAAGCGCTAGCGAGGGAGGCCAACCCAAACGCGATAGCTAGTCTCGGCCGCGGATAAGGCTGGGCCGAAAAATAACTTCACCACAGACCCTCTCCCCTTGCGGGAGAGGGCAGGGCGAGAGGTTCGAAAAGCGGAAGTTAGTTTTCGGCCGAGCACCCAAGGAATTGTATCGCGTGGGCGAGCGGTTGTTGAGCGGGGGGCCGCTGGCCGATGCCGCTGGCTCGCCGTACTGTTGGCGCGCGAAGAGTTTTGTTAGGCTGCAAATGCGTGGTGCATGCAGCGTGGGAGCCGCGTTTTCGAGAATGCAATTCGATGTCTGGAGGCACGAAGGCGGTGAAGGCGGACTGCCAATCGCGTGTTTCGTTCGCGGCGCGCCGCGGTAACGGCGGCGGGTTTGCTTGCTGCCTTTTGCTCGCGCTAGGATGCATCGCGCTGGAGGGCTGCGGGAGGCCGATGCCGCGGCTTGCGCCGCCGGCCATCGATCCGGCGGCGGCAGGCCAGGCCGCAATCGACGAATACGATACGAATCACGACGGCGTGATTTCCGGAGCCGAATTGGATCGCTGCCCGGCCTTGAAAGCGGCCGAGAAAAAATACGATCATGGGAGCGGCAAAATCACCGCCGACGACATCGCCGAGCGCATTCGCGCGTGGCAAGCAAGCCGCGTTTGCATGAGCCAAATGGCAATCCGGATAACGCTCGACGGCAAGCCGCTGAAAGGTGCGACGGTGACGTCCGAACCGGAAAAGTTTCTCGGCCCTAATATCCCGGGCGCGAAGGGCGTGACCAACGCGCAGGGAACGGTCTGGCCGCAAGTCGATCGAAGCCGGCCCGGGATGTTCTACGGCTTGTATAAGCTGCGCGTGTCGAAAACGATCGACGGTCAAGAAACCATCCCCGCGCGCTACAACACCGAGACCGAACTGGGCTTCGAAAAGGCTCCCGATTCGGGCGGCCTGGCCGGGATGAAGCTGGCTCTCAAGAGCAAGTGAGAGCACTGCCAGGCGACGCGCGAAACCGCAAGCGAGCTACGATATCAATCCAGTAGCGAAGCTCGCTTGCGGTTTCGCGTGTCACCCGTAGGCGCTCGGGCGCTTTATCGCGAGGCCACCTTCTTCGTTTGGGCGATCGTGAAGTGGCCGTAGAGCGTTTCGCTGCCGCGGAGAATGTAGAACTTCACCGGGTCGAGGTCGGCGAAATCGGGCCGGTTGAGGATGTAGCTGACGTTGTCGAGATTGACCGTTTCCCAAATGTGCATGCCGACCAGCACATCGCTCTGCCGCAGGCCTTGGCGCGAGGCGGGGCTGCCGGGCCGGATTTCGTTGACCATCAGCCCGCCGCGATAACGGCTCTGATATTGTTTGAAGTCGGCCGCGCTGATCGGCGAAAGCCGCAGGCCCAACACGGTCCAAGCCAGATCGTCGTCGGCCGCGGGGCGCGCCGGCATGGCGGCCAGCACGAGGGTCACTTTCACCGCCTGATCGTTGCGCTGAATCACCAGCGGCACTTCATCGCCCGGCTTGTGGCCCAGGAGGGCCCGCTCGAAGTCGAGCGAGCGGGCGATTTCCTGCTTGCCGACTTCAGTGATCACGTCGCCGCTTTTCAGGCCGACGTGTGCGCCCGGGCTCTCCTTGTCGACCGATTCGACGACCAACTCGGAATGCGAGCCTGGTTTGTCTTCGGTGATGATACCGTGCCAATTGTTTTCCAATCGTTCGACGGACAGGAGTTTGCCCGCGATTCGCATGGCCTTGTCGATCGGGATCGCGAAGCCGATGCCCTGTGCCCCGGCCCGCACGGCGACATTGACGCCGATCATCTGCCCATCGATATTCACCAGCGGCCCGCCCGAATTGCCCGGATTGATGCTCGCGTCGGTTTGAATCAGATCGTCGTAGCCTTGCGTATCGCTGACCTGGACCGAGCGATGCAGCGCGCTGACGATGCCGCTGGAAACCGTGTTCTCATAGCCATAGGCGTTTCCGACGGCGACCACCGATTCGCCGACCATCAGATCGCTCGAAGTGCCGATGGGAATCACGGGCAGTTTCTGGGGGCAATCGATTTTGATGATCGCCAGGTCGAACGTGGGATCGGTTGAAATCTGCTGGGCAACGAAATCGCCGCCGCCACGCAGAGTGACTTCGATTTTCTGGACGCCATCGACGACGTGGAAGTTCGTGAGGATATAACCCCGTTCGTCGATCACCACGCCGGTGCCCATGCCGTTGACGCGTCGCGGGCCTTCGCCGTGGATCGTCGGATCTTCGCCGGGGTTCAGGATTTTTTGCCCATGAATATTAACCACCGAATCGCGCACTGCTTCCACCGCGCGAACGACCGGCGTGCGACGGTCGTCGGACGCACGAAGCGGAGCAGGGTTGGCGATGGTGATAGCAGCCAAGGCCAATGCTGCCATGGCGAGGCGAGCCATCCGGGCGGCGGTACATGCCGGCTTGCGTTGCAGAGCAGATCGCATAGGGGCCTGGATCAGGGATTCGGAATCGGCGGGGGGCAAGAGGCCCGTTGGTTGCGTGCGGCATTAGAAGCCCGAAGTTCTAAATCGGTCCCGCCGCTAACCCGCTTCAGAACCGGTGGTGCAGGCGGAACAATCTGCCTAATTTCACGGCCAACCGAGTATGGAAGCGCAGGCTCTAACAATCGCGGCCGGAATGCGGGTTATCGCGGCATTTCCGTTCAGGAAAAATAGGCAAGCCGCAATGCCTGCCGACCGCCGCCGCGCGCACAAGGGATAAGATCGAGGATTATTCCAGACGCCGGCCGGCAACCGCAAAGCGGCGAAGCTGCGAGCAACGTAACCTGCACACTCCGTGTGCCGTCTGCTCCGCTCTGTGCGCTTTGCCCTCGCGTTGCGCCGACGGCACACGGACTGTGGCTGCTCCCATGTCGGGCGCCGCTGCGATTCAACCGAAGAGCCGGTTTCGCAGCCGTTTGATCGCGGCTTCTTGCCCATGCAGCGCGGGTAATTCCGCAGCCGCGTCGAATTGGTCGGGCTCGAGAAATAAGCTGGCCGGTTGCGCGAGTTGCCGGAGGCGACCGATTTGCGCCACTAGCCGCCGATCGGCTCGGTTCAACTGATGAGCGCGGCAAAGGCTGCGGAAAAGCTGTCTGGGGTCGTTGGACAGCCGCCGCCCTTCTTGCCGGTTCATGAGCCGGACCAGGAGCCAAAGCGACACGACCACTACGGCCAACACGCTCAAGCAGGCAACAACCAACGCGGGCGAGTGCGTCGGTCGGTCGCTCTGGAAATTACGCCCCATCTCGCGCCATTTGTCCATCTGCGCCAAGAGCGGCAAGAAAATGACGAATGACGAATGGCGAATGTCGAACGAATGACGAAGCACGAATGACGACCCCGGCGCACGCTCCGAGCATGGCAGCTTCGTCAATTGAAACCCGGTATCTCGTAGATATTCGTCGTTCGACATTCGTCATTACCCCCCTCGTCGCCCGACCGAAAGCTGCTGCAGATGCATCAAGCTTTCTTCCGCGGCCTCTTGCACGACGACGCTCCGATCGCGGCAGGCTTCGCCGAGCGCGTGCCACGCCGCCGGCGTATTGCAACGGCCGAGGGCTCGGGCCGCTTCGGCGCGAACGACGTGATCCTCGTCGCCAAGCCGCTCGAGCAGTTGCGGTTCGACATCCACCGCGGCTCCCATCGACACGGCAACCGTGATCGCCCGCAGCCGCCGTGTTCGCGATTTTGCGGCCAATTCTTCGAGCAATTGCGGGATGGCAGCGGGATCGATCATGCGGACCATCAGGCCGGTGCTGCGGCGCACTTCGTTGTCGAGCATGTCGTAAGCCGCGAGAAATCGTTTGAAATTGAATTCGGCCAAGCTTTCGCGCACCGCAATGCGCACGATTTCGTGCGGGCTTTCGATCATCTCGACTAGCCGAGTGAGCGCGCCGGGAATTCCGCGGCTGCGCAGTTGCCGCAGGGCATTGGCCTGCACTTGCGGCGAGCGATCGGCGAGCGCCCGCAGGCAAAGCGAATTGGCGTCGGCGCCGCTGAATTGCTCGAGGGCGGCCGAGGCGGCGCGTCGCCCCCCCTCGTTGCCGCGCTGGAGCAAGAACTCGATCATTTTGTACACCGCGCGTCGATTCATTCCCGATCGCATCGCAAGCTGCACGGCGGCATATTGCCCGGCTTCATCGAGCGGTTCGAGCAGAGCCGGTTCGCTTTGCAACCAGGCGAAATTCTCGATCCGCTTAAGATTTGCGACGATCGCCGGCGACGGCTCGGCCCCGATTTTGCGCACCAGCGCCTCGACGAATCGGGCATCGCTGCGGTGCGCGAGGATCGTGACGGCCGACGACGGCATGCGCGAATCGTCCAAGAAACTCAAGATAAGGCGGATCACGCCGCCGCGCTGGCCGTGGGTGAGCACGTCGACCAAGGGGCGATACACCGGATCGAGCGGGTCGAGCAGGATCTGCTTTAGCGTTACGTTATCGCGGTGCACCAGCAGCAAGAACGCTTCGATTACGGCTCCCACCTGATGCCTGGGATAGCGGCGCACTGATTGCTCGAGATTGCCCAGCACATGCCGGCGCACCAACTGCGGATCGCGGCGATTCCGATAATCGCGTCGCATCGCGAGTTCGTCGTAGAGCAATTCGGCCAGTTTTAGCAGCGTCGTGGCAACCAGTTCGCGGTTCGGGTTCGACTCGTCTTCCGCGGCCGTGATTAGCGCCGGCAATAGATCATATTCGCGGAACCAGAGCACGCCACGGCAGCCGTTGGCGCAGAGTTGCGGCTGCTTTGCCAGCACGGCATCGCGCAGGGCTTGCGTCAGTCGGCCTTGGCGCTGGTCGATGATGGCTTCCCAACGTTCGTTGATCAGATGCAGCCGGCGGACGATTTCGTGGCTTCCCGCCTCGCTATGGCGATCGAGAAGTACGCGCAGCGCCCCTTCTTGAATGTCGACGTGCGTGCTATCCAAGGCCGGAATGAGCAGGCTCGCGGCCGCCTCATTCTTGGTTTGGGTGAGCAATCGCAGCGTTGTTTCCAGGCCTTCGCTCAAGGATTCGCTCGCGGCAGACGGCAGGAATTGTTGTCGTCACCGGAATTATCATCGGCCGAACGAGGCCGCGGACATCGGGCGGATGCCGCGGGGCGGGGGTTCGGCGCCGCCGGCATTTGGCCGCGACGGATAAACCGGGCAAGGTGGGCACAGCGGCCGGTCCGCCGGCGAGAGTCGGACCGGCGCTGCATTTGCCCGCTTAAATGTGGCTTGATTACCGGCAAAGGCAAGGCCGCCGGTTTGCGTTCGGGTCCGAGGGTTCTTGATTTTCCGATTGTAGGGAGTGAAACTGGGGGTAAGCGCCATTCCGGTCGCCCCAAACCCCGGGGAAGTTCGCCATCCACCCACCACTTGTATATGCCCAAGGCGGGTCTTCCCCCGGGCGTGGCCCGCCAACCCCCGATCCCATCACTGCCCATCTTCCCCCTGATCCATCCCCGAACACCGCCCCCATGTCCGTCCCCCTCGAAGCCTCCGAGATCCTGAACCGCGAGTTTCCCGAAATCCGCGCATGGCTACTGCAAATCGGCGCCGCGCTCGATCGGATGGAGCGCGGCAGCGGCAGCGTGGCCGATGACGAGCGGCGGCAATCGATCAATGAAGCCTTACGTCTGCTTCTTGTCCCCGGCCCAAACCGCGCCGAGCAATTGCAGCTCTTGTTTTCCCTGCGCTACGACCCCAACTGGAAGCAAGATTTCGATTTGCCCTCGCGCGAACCGAGCGCCTCTCGCCCCTAACTCCTAACCCTATCCCCTCGCCCTCGCTTCTAGATGCAATACATCGATCCGCATATTCACATGGTCTCGCGAGTGACCGACGACTACGAAACGCTCGCCCGGATGGGCTGCGTCGGGATGAGCGAGCCGGCTTTTTGGGCCGGATTCGATCGCTCGAGCGCCGATAGCTTTCGCGATTATTTCCGCCAACTCACCGATTTCGAGCCGCGGCGAGCCCAGAGCTTCGGCATCCAGCACTACACTTGGATTTGCATCAACGCCAAAGAGGCCGAAAACGTGCGGCTGGCCCGCGATGTCATCGGCCTGATTCCGGAATTCCTGCAATTGCCGGGCGTGTTGGGCGTTGGCGAAATCGGCCTGAACAAGAACACGCGCAACGAGGCGATCGTGTTCTTCGAGCAGGTCGAGCTGGCCGAGCGGCTCGCCGAGCAGATTCTGATCCACACGCCCCATTTGCACGACAAATACAAGGGCACGCGGATGATCCTCGACATGTTGGCCGATTTTCCGCGGCTCGATCGCCGCCGCGTGTTGGTCGATCATGTCGAGGAGCATACGATCTGCGGCGTCTTGGAATCGGGCTATTGGGCCGGCATGACGCTCTATCCGGTGAGCAAGTGCACGCCGCAGCGGGCCGTCGACATGGTCGAGCGCTACGGCCCCGAGCGGCTGCTGGTCAACTCGGCCGGCGATTGGGGACCGTCGAAACCGACGGCCGTGCCCGATTTCATCGTTGCAATGCGCCGTCGCGGCCATCCCGAGTCGCTGATCAAGCGGATCGTGTACGACAATCCGATTGAGTTTTTCTCGCAGAGCCGCAACTTCCACCTGCCGGCGGAAACCGTTGCCGCAACGTCGGCGCCGGCCCAACCGCGAGGTACAAATGGCGCCGCGACGCCGCAAGCTCCCGCCAAATCCACCGCGCGCTAACCATCCAAAAGCCCAGGGAAGGCCCCCACCCCGCGAGCCACTCCAACCGTCTTTCCCGGCCTTCCCTGGGTGCCCCGCGACCCACCTCCGCAGCCCAAAAAAACTTTCCCCTCTCGCCCAGGCAAAAAACTCTCATGAAGCTCCGTCGCCCGTTTTCGAAACCGCTCGCCATTGCATTTGTCGCCGCGATCCTTGCGTCCATCGCGGGCATTACTACCCTCGCGTCTCCGGCCCGCGCTGCCACCGCCGGCGCCGATTCCGCGCCCGCCGCCGCTGCCGATGAAACCGGCTTCAAACCGATTTTCAATGGCAAGGACTTAAAGGGCTGGGACGGCGATCCACAGCATTGGTCGGTAAAAGACGGCTCGATCTTCGGCGAGACCAGCACGCCGATCAAAGAAAACACGTTTCTGATCTGGCGACAAGGCACCGTCGACGACTTCGAACTGCGCTGCTCCTACCGCATTAGCAGCGATTGGGGCAACTCGGGCATTCAGTTCCGCAGCCGCGATATGGGCCATTGGGGCGTCAATGGTTATCAGGCCGATATCGAAACCGGCGACAAATACACCGGCGGCCTGTACGACGAAAACGTTCGCTCGCTCGCCCTCCGCGGCCAGACGACCACCGTCGAACCGGACGGCCACATCACACAAGGCCCGCCCGTCGGCGATCCCGCCGCGCTCGAAAAACTGGTTCACGTCAAGGATTGGAACGACTACGACGTGCTCGTGCGCGGCTACCACATGGTGCTCTCGATCAACGGCCATGTGATGTGCGATGTGACCGACAACGACAGAGCCAAGCACGCCCGCACCGGTATTCTCGCCTTGCAATTGCACGTCGGCGTGCCGATGCACATCGAATTCAAGAATATCCGCCTCCGCCGCCTGAAGCTCGGCGATCGCAAAAAGGTGGTGATGGTGGCGGGCAAGCCGAGTCACGGCCACGGCGAGCACGAGTTCAACGCGGGCACGGAGCTTTTGAAAAAATGTCTCGACGCCAATGCCCCGCAGGTGCTGACGGTCGTGTATCACAACGGCTGGCCGGCCGATCCGACCGCCTTCGACAACGCCGACGCCATCATGCTCTACATGGATGGCGGCCCGAAGCATCCGGTCATCGCGCGCACGCGGCTGGCACAGATCGACCATCTGACGAAGCAAGGCGTCGGCCTGTTGTGTGCCCATTTCGCCGTCGAGGTGCCCAAAGACAACGGGGGCGAAGAGTTTTTGCGCTGGATCGGCGGCTATTTCGAAACGAATTGGTCGATCAATCCAACCTGGAACATGACGAAGCCCAGCCTGGCCCAAAATCACCCGATCACGCGCGGCGTAAAGCCGTTCGACATCAAGGATGAATGGTACTACCACATGCGATTTCCCGAAGATATGAAAGGCGTGACGCCGATCCTGAGCGCTGTTCCGCCCGACAGCACCCGCAACGGACCCGACGGACCGTATAGCGGCAACCCGGCCGTTCGCGCGGGCAAGGGAAATATCGAAGTGCTCAGTTGGGCGGTCGAGCGGCCCGACGGCGGCCGCGGCTACGGTTTCACCGGCGGCCATTACCATCGCAATTGGGCCAACGACGACTATCGCAAGCTGATGCTCAACGCCATCCTCTGGGTGGCAAAAGCCGAAGTACCGCCCGACGGCGTGAATTCATCCGTCACGTCCGAAGACCTGAAAGCGAATCTCGACAAGAAATAGCCGGCCGCAACCCAAGCCTGAAAGTCTCGTTCGGATCGGAACGGCGGTCGCAAACTGGCAAGCGGCCCCGTGTGCCACTTGCAAGCGCCCAGCTGCCGTGTGCCACTGGCAAGCGCAGTCTGCCAGTGAGGGCGCCGCGCCGGTATCGAATCGCCAACAATCACGACCGGTCGAAACCACGATCTGGCCCGGCCTATTTCGACGGTTGGTTTCTTTGAAAACTTCTCCCCGACTTGCGGCGAAGTTGTGCACTGGTTGTATAGTGGCTGATCTGTTCGCTCGTTTCGGTTTGCGGCTACGCCGCGTTATGCTCGGTCGAAAAATAATTTCCGCTTTTTGAACCTCGCGCCCTGTCTCTCCCGCAAGGGGAGAAGGGCCTGTGGAGAAGGTATTTTTCGGCCGGGCCTTCGAGTGTTTCGCACGTGGCTTTACCCAAGTCCAATAACAACGGCTCTCCAGTTGATGGCATTATTTTCGATCTCGACGGAACGCTCGTCGCATCCGCCCTCGACTTTGAATTGATGCGGGCGGAGATGCGGCTGCCGAGCGGAGTGCCGCTGCTGGAAACGATCGCCGAATTGCCGCCGGAGGATCGACTGCGATGCCATGAGATTCTGCATCGACACGAACTGGCCGGCGCGGCCCGCGCGGAGCTGATGCCCGGCGTGGGAATGTTTCTCGACTCGCTCGCCGAGCGCGGTCTGCGGCGGGCGGTGGTCACGCGTAACAGTCGCATCCTGACAATCCCGCTGTTGGCCCGACTGGGGCTCGATTTCGATCCCGTGCTCACTCGCGACGACGGGCCAGTAAAGCCCGATCCGGCTTCGATCCAGCACATCTGCCGGATATGGCAAACCGGGGCCGCTCGCGTGGTGATGCTGGGGGATTATCGGTTCGATCTCGAATTGGGCCGCCGAGCGGGCGCAAAGAGCGTGCTATATTTAGGGGGGCGATCTCGCGATCGCTTGCCCGATTGGGCTTCCGAGGCTGATTTCGTGCTAGCTTCGTTCTTGGAGCCGGCCGCTTTTTTCGACTGGCTCGATCGCCAAACGGCCTAGGGACCGGCGGCCAGTCTTGCTACACTCTCCGACCTATTTTGCGCGCGGCAACCGGCACGAGCCCGCAGCGCTAGCAAGGATGTTTCGCAACCCTCCAACTCCCTTGCTAGCGCTGCTCCGGAAGCGGGCATTCTCGTGGGCACGAACATTTCTTTTCTCGCAAACATCTGCAGGATCGGACCGTGAAGACGATTGCACGTATCTGCATGGCGACGGCGTGCGCGGCGATCGTCGCACTCCACTCGCCGCCTGCAATCGGGCAGTCGGGGCCTGTGGCCGCTCCGAGCGAGCAGCCGATCGAAAAAGAGCCAACCGTTTGGTCCTGGTTCCTTTCGAAATATCCGATGATTCTCGGCACGGTCGATTTCGATTGGCAAACGACCACTAAATCCCCTCCGAAGGAGCTTCCACCGCCGTTCATTCTATCGCGCCGCGAGGAAGCCGATTTAGCTAAAGTGCTCAGCGATTGGGAGCGGCGGAGCAGCCAAGCTACGGCTTTCAGGTGTTGCTTCAAGCATTGGGTTTACGATCCTACGCTTCTTCCGCCAAAGCTGGGGCCGAAGGGTGAATTGGTCGAACAGACGATCAAGTACGGCACCGGCCAAATCAAATACGCCGCGCCCGCCAGCGCCATGATCGAAGAGAAACACGTTTGGGAAATGGCGAACCCAGGAACTCTTGCCCAGAAATTGGTCAAACAGAAATATGGCGAGCATTGGCTGTGGGACGGCAAGATCCTTGAGATGATCGATGACGAGCGCCGTCAAACTCACGACATGCCGATCGCCCCGGAAGCAAGAGCCAAGTTCTTTGCAAGTAGCTGGCTTGGAATCGCCCTGGGGCTCTTTGTCAAATCGCTAAAAACGCAATATTTTGTCCGCACCGCCACACCATCGAACGACGCAGATGAAATATGGCTGGACATCCGGCCTCGCTTTAAGCAGGACCTGGCCAGCTTTATTGAGTTTGATGTGATCCTGCGAGCTGAAGACATGCGCCCAAACGCGATGCAAATCGTCCATGCAGTGGTCAAGGCTCCGATTGAGACCGACCACGGGCAAAAGATGGTTGATTGCCGAGAGAGGGAAGTTTACCAGTTCGACGAGATGTGGCGGACATTCAAGTAGCGCCGAAACAGGCCACACACGCGGCATAGCATCGGATGCGCTGCGGACGGCGAATCCTGCGAGAGATTCCCAAGCACACTTTGAATAGGACGGGTACGAGTTGTGAAGACGATTGCACGTATCGGCGTGACGACAGCGTGCGTGGCGATTATTGCGATTGGCATCTTGCCCGCCGCGGCGCAGGTCGGCGCCGCCAATCCGCAGGCGCAGTATCAACCCTATCAGCCGCAAAATCAGGCGGCGCAAAATCCGCAGCAGTATCAGTCGGCGTATCAGAATCCGGCTGGTGCTCCTGCAGTGCAGCCGAACCAATCTCAGCAATACCCGCCGCAACAGTATCAAGCTCAGCCGCAAGCTCCGCCACAGCAAAGCAGCATTCCCCAGCAAGGCCCTGGCGGGCAATCTCCTTCGCAGCCGCCTCCGCCGCCGTTCGTGCTCTCGCCGCAGGAGCAGGCCGATTTGGACAAGGTGCTAGACGATTGGGAGCGGCAGAGCAACCAAGTGACGACGTTCAAGTGCGACTTCAAGCATTGGGTCTACGATCCGACGTTTCTTCCGCCCAAGCTCGGGCCGAACGGCGAATTGATCGAGCAGCCGATCAAATACAGCACCGGCGAAATCAAATACGCCTCGCCCGATAAAGGGCTGATCGAGGAGGAAGACGTTTGGGAGGTGACGAATCCCGGCACGCCCGCGCAAAAATCGGTTGAACGAAAATATGGCGAGCATTGGGCCTGCGACGGCAAGACGCTTTCGGCCGTCGATCACGAAAAAAAAGAGGTGCATGTGACCGAGTTGCCCCCGGAAATGCAAGGCAACCTGATCAGCGAGGGGCCATTGCCGTTTGCGTTCGGCACGAAAGCCGGGCCGCTAAAGGCGCGATACTTCCTACGCGTCATCACGCCTCCGAACGTTTCAGGCGAGGTCTGGCTGGAAATTCGCCCTCGGTTTCAAAGAGACCTGACAAATTTTGTCGAAGTCCAAGTGATTTTGCGAACGAAGGACATGCGCCCTACGGCGATTCAAATCACGCACGCGGAAATCAAGGTGCCCGTGCAATCCGATCAGGGACAAAAGATCGTCCTCGGCCGGCAGCGTGAGGTATACCAATTCGACGAAAAATGGCTGTGGGTGCCGAACCTGTTGTTCAGTGATTTCGCGCCTCGCCCGATCGGCTACAAAGTAATCAAGGCCGCTGCGGCCGTGCCCCCGCCTACGCCCCCAACAAACAATTCGCAAGCCCGCCGGCAATGGCCTGCTTCTGCCGGGGCGAGGCCGTATTAATGTCGGGCTGCGCGCCCGAAGCGCTAGCCAGGATGACCGATCACATCTATATCCTGATCGCCGCCGACGATTTGCGAATCGCCGAGCGGTCGGGCGTCTACCGTGCCACCAGTCTGGCCGCCGAGGGGTTCATCCACGCCTCGCCGCGGAACCAGTTGGCCCGCGTCGCGAACAAATATTATCGATCCGCCGGCGATCTGCGATTGCTGCACATCGATCCAGAGCGTGTCGCGGCGGAAATTCGCTGGGAGCCGGCCGCGGGCAGCCTCTATCCGCACATCTACGGCCCGCTGAATATGGATGCCGTCGTGGGCACGACGGCGGTTTTGCGCGCGGAGAGCGGGCAGTGGGATCCGGAGCTTGGGATTGAGTAGTCCGGCTGCAGCGCGTTGAAGAGAAATAAGCGCCGCGGCGCGAAACCCAGGGAAGGCCGGTGGGCCGGGTCGGATCAGAAGATCCTGTTCGGCCTTCCCTGGGCTTTGTGTGGCGCGCGACGAATTGTGGACGCGAGAAAACTCAGACCATTTCCTTGAGGTTCTTCAGCGGACGGACCTTGATCTTCGTGCTCGCCGGCTTAGCGGCAACGTCCATCAATTCGCCCGGCTTGAACGGATTGGCCACGCCCTTGCGAGCCGGCTTCGCCGGAACCTTCTTCCGCTCGATCTTGACCAAGCCGGGAATCGTGAACATGCCCGCGCCGCGGGAGCTCATGGCCTTCTTGATCTCGGAGTTCAAGGCTTCGAGCACCGCGACGACGACCTTCTTGTTTTCCTTGGTCGCGTCGGCGATGGCGGTCAGCACTTCGGTCTTGGTGGGAGCCTTCTTCGATGCCATAGGAGCAGCAGCTTTTGCCATACATGGCCCTCCTTGTGAGGTTTCTAGTAGACGCGAAATCGTGGGAAATCGATGACGAACGTCCGGATGATTAAAGACGACGACGGCGAAAATGCAACCCTCAAAAACCAAAAATCGCAAGAAAACCCGGAAAAACTGGTTCAAATCAGGGTAGCGCCTTGGCCGTTGCAGCGAACAACGGGTGCTCCACTGCTCAAAAAAGGCCCATCGGCGGCCGAGCCCCACCGCATTCGTGGCCGCCGCTCGCGGGACGCGGCTATGGCGGTTCGGCAAAAACTTGCCATATCCGGCCGCGGATTGTAACATTGCAAGCAGCAATAATTTATGGCTGCAACAACCGTCGACATGGAACGTCGTCCCTCTCTGTCGCGGCATTGGCGGCAATGCGGATTTTCGCATTGCGGCTGTCGCGTGCGGTGTTCGCTCGACGCAAGATGGAACTGTCGGTTGTGGCTTGGCAGGCCTCGCATATCGTGCCAGGTCGGCAAAACTTCGCTCTATTTTGCCCTCGTATGTTGCCTCTGTGGATTTGTTGAACTTTTTGCGCCGGCCAAACAACTAAGAGGAGCGGGCAATCGGCTCTCTCCGACTGGGAGCCGAACCCGGCCGAAGGATTGATCGCATGACGCAATTCCGTTCACAACCGTCCCGTTCGGGCCGACTCGTTTTTCGGTTGCCTTTTCTGTGGCTTGCCGTGGCGCTCGTGGTTCCGGCCGCGTCGGCTCAAGCGCAATGGGTGCCGCAGGCGCAAGTTCAGTTCGGTCGGCAACACAGCGGCCAGCCGGGTGATGAAACGGTCGATGGCCCCTTCCAGCCGCCGAACCACGAAACGAGCCGACATCTCGAGCAAGCCAAGAAACTCCTGGACGACGGCCACTACAGCGATGGTCTGCAGTTGCTTGACGACATCATGCAGAAAAACGAGGATTATTTCCTCCCGCCCGGTCCGGGCCAATCGTCGCATCGGGGCTTGAAACAGGAGGTGCAGCGGCTGATCAGCGAGCAGCCTCTGGAAGGACTCAAGGCCTACGAGACATTGTTCGGCGCCAAGGCCCAGCGGATGCTCTCCGATGCGCTCTCCACGAACGACATCGACGGCATCGGCCAGGTCGCCCGGCGATATTTCAACACCAAGGCGGGCAATGATGCGACGCTGCTGGTCGGCCTGTGGGACCTCGACCACAACCAGCCGCTGGCGGCGGCTCTTTGTCTCGAACGGCTGCACGATGTTGCGACCGGCGCTTCCTATGAACCGTCGCTCTCCGTGTTGTTGGCGTACGGATGGCTGCAAGGGGGCCAGCAACAGCGCGCCATGGAGGTGTTGAAGGATTTGAAGCGAAAATTCCCCGGCGCGACGATCCGCATCGGCGATCGCTCGGTCCGGCTATTTTCCGACGACACTCAGGCCATCGCCTGGCTCACCGAAACGATGGGCAAAGATCGCCCATCGCAAGGCATGCAACTGGTGGATTGGACCATTTTCCGCGGCGACCCGTCGCGCAACGCGTCGAGCGCCGGCGGCACTCCGCTCTTGGA
The DNA here is from genome assembly GCA_036267355.1 of Pirellulales bacterium. NCBI lineage: Bacteria > Pseudomonadati > Planctomycetota > Planctomycetia > Pirellulales > Pirellulales bacterium. The sequence goes on from DATAWG010000086.1 coordinate 35,441, forward strand.
TCTCCACTGGCGTGTTTTGACCACCGACAATCAACCGTCCGTCGTCAGCGCTCGCAAGGCGAACCTCGACAACAACATTCCGATCATGCCCGTCATGCAGCCGCTGGCGGTTGCCGACGTAGTGCTCATGCGCACGGCGCGCGGGCTGTTGGCCATCGATTTCAACACCGGCAAGCTCGTGTGGGAAGTGCGGTCGGCAACCGACGCGCAAGCCGACGCCGCCAATGGCCAGCGCAACGGCGTGCCCCAGCAAGGCGATCCATCGCTCGCCGAACGGCTCTGGGAAAATGCCACGCTGGGCACCTTAGCCAGCGACGGCAAATATGTCTTCATGGTCGAGGATCCCAAGCCCGACAACATGGTGACGGAGCAGCAGCGCGTGATGGTGCGGCAATTCGGCATGTGGCGCCAGCCGGCTGAAAACGTCACGAATCAACTGGCCGCATACGAATTGAAGACGCAGGGCAAGATCAAGTGGCGCGTCGGCGGGGGCGATCGCCGCGATTTTGAAATCGAACCGAAGCTGGCAGGCGCCTATTTCCTCGGCCCTCCGTTGCCGCTGGATGGGCAACTGTACGTGCTCGCCGAGCTTCAGCGCCAGATTACGTTGGTCGTGCTCGATGCCAAGACCGGAAAGCTGGAATGGCAGCAGCAGTTGGTCAGCACTGAAGATTCCAACACGAACGGCTTCCAAGACAGCTACCGCCGGCTCACCGGCGCCACGCCCTCGTTCGCCGATGGCGTGCTGGTTTGCCCGACTTCGGCCGGAGCCGTGGTGGCGGTCGATTTGGCCACGCACAAGCTCCTCTGGGGATATGAATATCCGCCGGGGCCGATGGACCAGAATCAGCAGATCATGGCGATGCGGTTCAACATGATGAACGGCGGCGGTCTTTCGGTGCCAAGCTATGCAGGCAATCGCTGGGCCGATTCGACCGCCACGATTGCTGATGGCCACGTGTTGATCACGCCGGTCGAGGGAGAGCAACCGCTGTTTTGCTTGAGCCTGATCGATGGCAAGCTGTCGTGGCGAATGGACCGCGGCGAAAACGTGTATGTCGCGGGCGTTCAGGATGGAAAAGTGATTCTCGTCGGCAAACGGAAGGTGCAAGCCGTGAGCCTGGTCGACACGATTCCAGGGACGACGAAGGATGCATCTCCCACGCCGAAGCCGATTTGGTCGGTGGATCTGGATCCGGCGAGAGTCGCGGGCGCCGACGGCAGCACGATGGCGGCAGTTGGCGCCATGCCATCCGGCCGCGGCTTCTTGAGCGGCGGAAAATATTTCCTTCCCCTCTCGACCGCCGAAGTGGTTTGCATTGATATCGCTCAAGGAAAGCTCGTCGATCGCACACGCTCGCGAAAAGGCGACATTCCGGGCAATTTGATTTGTTACAAGAATCACGTTATTTCCCTGGGCGTCGAAGCGCTCTGCGATTTTTATCAGCTCGAGCCACTTCGCGCGCAAATCGCCGCGGCACTGCAGAAAAATCCCGACGATGTCGTTCATTTGGCGCTTCGTGGCGATATCGAGCTCAACGCCGGACAAGTGACCAATGCGATCCGCGACATTCGCCGCGCCTACGACACCGACCGAGAGGATAAGGACCGGGCTTACAGCCGGCCGCTGTTGGTCGACGCCATGCTGGCCGCGCTCCGAAAAGATTTTAACGGCTCGCGGATGAGTATTGATGAACTGGAAAAATTGATTTCGCTCGACAGCGAACAAGCCGAATTTCTGCGAATGCTGGCCGAGGGATTGCAAAAGTCGAAAGGATCGGACGACCGGCTGGCGGCCGTCGATGCCTATCTGAAATTGGCCGACCTGAAATGGGGCCAGAGCGAACCCGAATCGATCGAGCCGAATCTGTCGGTGCGGCGCGATCGTTGGGTCGAAGCCCGGATGGAATCGCTCTACTCGACCGCCCCAGCCGCCGATCGAGCCAAAATCGATGCGATTCTCGCCGCCCGCGTAAAGGCCATTGTCGCGGGCAAAAACGACGCCGATCTGCGGGCCTATGACCACTACTTCGGCTTTCATCCGACCGCCGACTTGGCCCGAGCCGAATTGGTCCGGCAGCTTACCGGCAATGAATCAATCCTCGAACGGCAACTGCTGTTTAGTAAGCTTGAAGCTTCAGAGGATCCGGCCATGCGGCGAGCGGCCACGGCCCAATTGGCCGAACTGCTCCGCATGTCGAACGCCGACGAAGCTGCAATCTACTACCGCCGGCTGAAAACCGAATTCGCCGATCAAGTATGCCTCGACGGAAAAACAGGCAAGCAAATCGTCGACGAGCTGCCTCCGGACTCGCCTGAAGCGCACGTCCTGGCCGAGTCGAGCCGTTGGCCGACCGGGGCGGTGAAGCACGACGGTGGTCGCAATGCCCAAGGAATGAATTTCCAGCGCCCGATGCCCCTCGCCTGGCGCGGAGATCGCGGGCCATTCTTCCAAAACACCACGATCCTGTTCGATCCGCAGCAGCAGATCGTCGGACGCGACGGGATGGGCCGGGAGAAATTCCGCATCCCGCTGAACGAAAACGGGCAGAACCGTTTCGGCTATCAGATCAACGGGGCGACGGCATTCGTCAGCGCCAAGGGACATTTGTTGTTCGTTGATTTGGGAAATCAAGTCGTGGCGCTCGACACGCTCCGGCCGATGAATTCGACCGGCCGGGTATTGTGGCAACAAGAACTGTTCGAATTGGCGATGAACGTGTTCAACGGGCAAGTGCAGATGCGACAAGTGCAACTTCCGTGGGGCCAGGTTCGGCAGACCCCGCAAGCCACCGAGCAAGCCACGCTGGGCGTGGTCGGCCCGATCACCGACCGCTGCGTCTGCGTCGCCCGATCACGAGATCTCCTGGCGCTCGACCCGCTCACCGGCGCGACGCTTTGGACATGGCACGGCTTGCTGCCAGGCGCTGAGATTTTCGGCGACGACGATGCGATCATCATCGCCCCGCAAGACGGCTCCGATGCCACGGTGCTGCGAACGACCGATGGCCAGCAGCTCGGTCATTGCAACGTCCCCCCGATCGATCACCGAGCCGGCTACCATGGCCGCCGAGTTTTGACGTGGCGAACGGTCGATGGAAGCAGCAACAAGATCGAAATCCGCCTGGCCGACTGCTGGAAGGGGCAGGATATCGTGCTGGGCGAATTCTCCGAAGGAATGAAGGGAACGGTCGTCGACGACGAGTCGCTCGCGATTCTGGAGCCCAGCGGCCACTTCCGTATTCTCGCGCTCGACGACGGCCGTAAATTGGTCGATGACCAAATTGACCTTGAAAAGCGAGCCGACGGCAGCGTCGATCTCGTCGAAATCATCGTGCAGGCCACACCCGACCAATATGTCTTGATCGCCAAGCGCCGCGAGGCAGATCCTTCGCAGATGGGCAATCCGCAATACATGCCCATGCCCGGCTTCGACGCCGGATTGCAGTTGGTCAGCGGCAGCGTGTTCGCATTCAACCGCTCCTCGGGCAAGCAAAGCTGGTCGGTGCCCGCGCTGGTGGACCATGAATATGTGGTGCTCGATCAAGGGCAGGAGTTGCCCGTGATTCTGTTCGTCCACATGCCTCCGCGCATGCCGCAGCGCGGCGGCGAAGCGAGCGGTTCGGTCCTCTGTTTGGATCGCCGGACGGGCCGGGCAGTGTTGAACGAAGACGTGATGTTGCAGCCCAACATCTACCACTTCAGCATGACGGGCGACCGGCAAGCGAACACCGTTTCGGTAAACGTTTCGACCCGCACGTTTACGCTCCAACTCACCGACGAGCCTGTTCCGCCGGAGCCTCCCTATCAGTCTCGATTGAGCAAACTCAAGGCCCCCTTGATGGGCACGACAACCGACGCAATCCTCAAGGCCTTGCAAAGCGCCGCGGGCGGCGCCGAATCGGACGACGACTCTGACGGGCGATAACGCGAGTCTACGAGCGCGAGCCAACATCACACGATTCCAATGCAACCCCGGCTGTTAACGGAGTAAGCGATGATCCCGAGCCCCTTCAGTCGGCGTCGATTTTTGGCGGGCGGCGCTTCGTTGGTCGCATGGACGGCGACCGGCGCGACGGCCAGGCCAGCCCGAGCCGCGTCGGACGAGAAGGTCAAAGAAGTCGTTTCGCGAGGGTTGAACTGGTTGGCGGCGCAGCAATCGAAGCGCGGTAGCTGGGCCGCGGCCGAAAGTCGTTATCCGACCTCGATGACCGCGCTCTCCGGAACGGCACTGCTACTTGAAGGTTCGACCACGACCCAAGGCAAATATCGTGACAACATCAAGAACGCCGTCGACTATCTGATCGAGCATTCCCGCACCAATGGCCTGATCGGCGATCCGGCCCGCGACGATCGCTACACCTACGGCCATGGCTTTTCGATGCTCTTTCTATCGCAGGTGCTTGGCGAGGAGGAAGACGAAGACCGCAGGGCGAATCTGGTGCGCGTGCTGACCAAGGCCGTGAAATTCTCCGGCGAGGCCCAGACCGACGAAGGGGGTTGGGGCTACGTCAGCGCGAAAGACGGCAACAATTTCGACGAAGGCTCGACGACGATCACGCAAGTGCAAGGCCTCCGTGGCTGCCGCAACGCCGGCATCCCGGTTCCCAAGGAGATCATCGATAAGGCCATCAAATACATCCACAAATGCACGCTCGAAGACGGGGCCGTGCAGTATAGTTCCAAAGGCGGCGGCGGACGGCCGGCCATCAGCGCCGCGGCCATCGCCTGCCTGTTCAACGCCGGCGATTACGACGACAAGTTCGTGCCGAAAATGATGTCGTTCGCCGAAAAGAATTTGAGCAATATCTCGAACCAAAGCTTCGGCCATTGGCACTACGCCCACTACTACTTCTCGCAAGTGATGTATCGCGAGGGGGGGCAGAAATGGGAATCGTATCGCGACAAGATTTATCCGCGGATCGTATCGGAAGCCAGTTCCGGTCCCGACGGCGATTATTGGACCCAAGGCTACGTCGGCCCGGTCTACACCACCGCCACGAACCTCACGATCCTGCAACTGGAAAACAACACACTGCCGATTTATCAACGCTGACAATCATCCCACCGCCCGTCTCACCACTTCTCGCCCGTCTCACCACTGCTCGCCCGCGTCGCCCCTCGCTTGCGGTTTCGCGCGTCCGACTTGCCCGTGCCCTGTTCTCCTAACGCCTCACCCCTCACCCTCACCCTAGTCTTCAGGATTTTCCCTCCATGACCGACACCGCTCCGCTCGAACCATTGGCCGACGACGCCGCGGCCGTGCGCAAATTGCACGAGGCCCGTGAAAAAATTCTTCAACAGCTTTCCCAAGTGATCGTCGGACAGAACCAGGTGATCGAGGAGCTATTGATTTCGCTGTTTAGCCGCGGGCACTGCCTGTTGGAAGGCGTGCCGGGACTGGCCAAGACGTTGATGGTTAGCACGCTGGCTCGCTGCTTGAGCTTGTCGTTCAGTCGCGTGCAGTTCACGCCCGATTTGATGCCGGCCGACATCACGGGCACGGAAATCATCGAGGAGAATCGTTCGACCGGGGCGCGCGAATTCCGCTTTCTCGAAGGGCCGTTGTTTGCCCACGTGATTCTTGCCGACGAAATCAACCGCACGCCGCCGAAAACGCAGGCCGCGCTCCTGGAAGCCATGCAGGAGCGGCAGGTCACCGTGGGCCGCGTGCGGCATCCGCTCTACGATCCGTTCTTCGTGCTGGCCACGCAAAATCCGATCGAGCAGGAAGGAACGTATCCGCTTCCCGAAGCGCAGCAAGACCGCTTCATGTTCAAGGTGTTCGTGAAATATCCGAATTTCGGCGAGGAATTCGAAATCGCCCGCCGCACCACCACGACGCAAGCCGACAACATCGTGCCGGTGCTTTCGGCCGCCGAGATCCTCGCCTTGCAGCGGTTGGTGCGCACCGTGCCGGTGACCGACCACGTGATTCGCTACACGTTGTCGCTGGTGCGGCAAACGCGCGTCGGCGAGCCGGGCGTTCCGGATTTCGTCACCGAGCAAGTAAGTTGGGGCGCCGGGCCGCGTGCCGTGCAATTCCTTATCCTGGGAGCCAAGACTCGCGCCCTGCTGCATGGCCGAACGCACGTGTCGACCGAAGACATTCAAGCCCTGGCCAAGCCCGTGTTGCGGCATCGCCTGGTGCTCAACTTCGCCGCCGAAAGCGAAGGCATTTCGCAAGACGACGTCGTCGAACGCCTGATTCAAACCACGCCAACCAAAGAAGACGAATTGACCCACGATGCCCGATTCCAAACGATTTTTGCATCCTGAAGCGATCAAGCGAATTTCGCGGCTGGACCTCCGGGCACGGCATATCGTCGAAGGCTTTTTGACCGGCTTGCACCGCAGCCCTTATTTCGGCCAATCGGTCGAATTCCGGCAGCACCGCGAATACGCCGTCGGCGACGACCTGCGCCACGTCGACTGGAAGGTCTGGGCCAAGCAAGATCGTTACTACGTCAAGCAGTTCGAAGAAGACACGAACATGCGGGCCACGCTGCTGGTCGACGTGTCGAACAGCATGCGCTACGGCTCCGGACCGTTGACCAAGTCGGAATATGCCGACACCGTGGCCGTCAGCCTCGCGTATCTGCTATTGCGGCAGCAGGATTCGGTCGGCTGCTTGTCGTTCGACGAGCGGATTCGCGCGGCCGTGCCGCAGCGCACCAAGCGCAGCCATCTGAATTCGATCATCACGTCGCTGTCGGTCAACGACCCGCGCGACAAGACCGATCTGTTCTCGATTTTTCGCGCGGTCGCCGAAACGTATCCGCGGCGCGGAATGATGATCGTCATTTCGGATTTGCTTGCCGACCGGGCCGGGCTGGTTCGCGGGCTGAAGCTGCTCCGTCAGCGTGGCCACGATGTGATGGTGTTTCACATCATGGACGACGACGAACTGGATTTTCCCTTTACCGGACCGACGCGATTCGAAGGCCTGGAAACGGTCGACCAACTGACGTGCAATCCGCGAGCGCTTCGCGAGGGTTACTTGGAAGCCCTCGGAGCGTTTCTCGACGAGGTGCGGCGGCAATGCGTTTCGCATACCTGCGACTATTCATTGATCCGCACCAGCGCCCCCATGGACGCCGCCCTGGCCACCTATTTGAGCAACCGCCTCGGAATGCACCACCACATTTGAAATAAGAAAAAGTGTCGGAACGAATAAAGGTGTGCCACTGGCAAGCGCAGTCTGCCAGTGCGAACGACCGAATGATCCAGCTACCTCTGCAAGTTCCCACGGAAATAACCAATCGCACCGGAGCGTCAACTCGCGATTCGGCACTGGCAGACTGCGCTTGCCAGTGGCACACGAGCGATCATAAGCCATTCCTAATCCTAGTCCCTAACCCTAACCCCTAAATGACGTCTTTCGTTTTCCCATCGCTGCTGTGGTTCCTGCCCCTGATCGGCCTGCCGATATTGATCCATTTGATCAATCTCTTGCGGCATCGGCGGATTCGTTGGGCAGCGATGGAATTCTTGCTGCAAAGCCAGAAGCGCAACCGCACCTGGATCATGCTCAAGCAGCTTTTGCTGCTGCTTTTGCGAATGATGGCGATCGCGGCCGTCGTGCTGATGATCGCTCAGCCGCGGGCCCGCAATTCTCTGGCCGCCCTGTTGGGCGGCAGCAAGACACATCAGATCGTGATCCTCGACGATAGCTATTCGATGTCGGACCATTGGGGCGACACATCAGCGTTCAAGCTCGGCGTGGATGCGGTCAACCGTTTGGGCGCTCAGCTCACTCGGCAATCGGGCCAGCAGGAATTCACGCTGCTGTCGTTCTCTCAGGCCAGCCGCCGCGGCGAAGGATTGCAAACCCTGTTTAGCCGCGAACCGGTCGACTCCGATTTCAAAGACCGGCTGAACGACAAGCTCGCGTCGCTCGAAGTGTCGGAGACGGCGGCCGGGCCGGGCGAAGCGCTCGCCGCGGTCGAACAAATGATCCACTCCGCCAGCGATTCCGCCACGACGGTCTACCTCATCTCCGATTTTCGCGCCAAGGATTGGGCCAACGCGGCCGGCCTCCGCAAAGCCATGCTCGACTTGAACGCCGCCGGCGCGCAGCTCCAATTGATCGATTGCGTCAGCGACGAACGTCCTAATCTGGCGATTTCGACGTTGCAGCCTGGCTTGGGCATCCGCGCCGCTGAAGTGCCCTTGAAGATGGAGGTCGGCGTGACGAACTACAGCCCAAGCGCGGTGCACGATGTCGTGCTGCAATTGGCCGAAGACGGCCGAGCCCGGCCGGCCGTGGCGATCGCTTCGATCGGCCCTCGCCAAACCGCGACCGCCAATTTCGAAGTGCGCTATCGCGATCCGGGCCAGCACACGATCACGGCCCGGCTGTCGGCCGACGCGATTGCGGCCGACAACGCTCGATATTCGGTGCTCGACTTTCCGCAACACGTGCCGGTGCTGGTAATCGATGGCGATCCGCGGGCGATGGCCAAGCGGGGCGATGCGTATTTCATCGCACTGCCTTTCGCCTCCAGCCAAATCGCTCCGACCGGAATCCAGCCGCAGATCGAGCCGGTGCAGTTTCTCGTCGGACATCCGCTCGATCCGTTTCATGTGATCTATCTGCTCAATATCGATCGGCTCGATCAGCCCGAGATCGATACCCTCGAGGATTACCTGCGGCACGGCGGCGGCGTGGTGTTCTTCCTCGGCGAACGAACCAATCCCGAGTTCATGAACAGCCGGCTCTATCGCGACGGCAAGGGGCCGTTCCCGGTTCCGTTGGTGGGCCAGACCGAATTGTTGGTGGACCGCACCGAGCCGATCGCCGATATCACGGTCGACGTGCCCGACCATCCGGTGTTTTCCGTTTGGGCCCGCAAGGCGAGCGTCGATATCGATCGCATGATTATCGACAAGTATTTCGCCGTGCAAAAGAACTGGCTTCCCGCGGAGAATTCGACGGCGCGGGTGTTGGTTCGCCTGCGGAACGGCGCTCCACTGGTGGTCGAGCGGAAGTTCGGCGACGGCCGTGTGATGGCGTTCTTGACGACGGCCGCTCCGCGCTGGAACAACCTTGCCAACACGCCCCGCGACGTCGCCGCGATGCTCCAATTGACGGCCTACATCTCCGCGGCCCGCCAGACCGATCCCGGCCGCGAGGTCGGCGCGCCGCTCGAGGTCGATGTCGATCGAGGCAAGTTTCAGACGAACGTGAAATTCACGACGCCGCGTGGCGGAGCGGCGAACACATTTCCGACGGAAGCGCAGCCGCCGAAGGGAGACGCGGCGCCTTCGGGGTCGAACGCTGGCGCCGCGAGCGGAAGCACGGTGCGGAGCACCGCCGCTAACGCCGCTTTGACGGCCGCTTCCCCCGGCGATCCCAAAAACGCGATTTGGCGCGCCTCGCTGCCGGTTGACACGGCCCAATCTGGCTTCTACGAAGCGCAGCTCAACTACACGATGCCGCAAGGCGCCAGCGAGATTCATCGCTTCGCCTACAACGTCAATCCGGACGAGGGCAATTTGAAGATGATGGCGGGGCCGGATTTGGAATCCCGTCTGGCCGGTGTGAAATACCATTTTCATCAAGTGGCCGACGCTTTCTTCGACGCCGACAATCCGGATCAAGCCGGTTTCAGCCGCACGATTCTCTACATGCTCATCGCATTGCTCGTCGGCGAGCAACTGTTGGCCTATGCGATCAGCTACCATCCCTCGCCCCGTGAGACGGCCCGTTGATGTTATCATCGCTTTCCATCTTGTTCGCTCAAGCAGCGCCGGCCGACGCCGTTTCGGCGGTCGCCAAGGCGGCCCGCTATCAATTCGCGCAGGTCCAGTCGTTCAGCGAATGGTGGCAGATGCCGCTATTGATCGTGATCTGCGCGGCGCTGCTGGCCTACGTGATCTACATGTATCGCCGCGATAGCGTCGAGCTTCGGCCGGCGATCGGCATATTGCTCGCCGCGCTGCGAATCGCCGCCTTTGCCGGATTACTGTTGGTCTACCTCGACCTGCAAAAATGGTCGGAGCAGCAAGAGATTCAGAACTCGCGTGTGCTGGTCGGCGTGGACGGCAGCATCAGCATGGCGCTCAACGATGTCGACGGCGGTTCATCGAGCGCCACTGGCTCCGCCAGTGCTTCCGCCCCGACGACGCGGATCGGCCAAGTCGTCGAAGAATTCGCCCATGGTCATCTGCTCGACGATCTTCGCCAAAGGCACGACGTGACGGTGTTCCGATTCGATCAGCATTTGTCGCGCGTCGCCATGTTGCCGAAACGGGCCGATACGACGCTGGCCGTGCAAACCGACGAAGCGGCTGATGCGGCACGGCAGCAGCGGATCGAGTGGCTCCGGCTCGCGGCATATGCGGGCGTCGTGCTGCTCGTGCTTTCGGCGATCGGATACGGCATCGGCCGCTTCATTGCCGGCCGCCGAATCGGTTGGGCGGCCGCGGTCCTCGCCACGATTGCCGTGGCGATCAGTTTCAGCTCGGCGGCCGCGCTCAGCCTCGGCAATCCCGACGACGATCTGTTGGCGCTGCTCGATTGGCGACAAGTTCCCCCTTCGGGCGCCACGGCCGATTCTTCGTCTCCCGATTCGGGCAAGTCGCCTGCGGCGAAGCAGGCGAAAGAACACAAAATCGACTGGGCCACGGCCCTGAAGGCCAACGGCATTGAAACTCGCATCGGCGACGCGCTCCGCCAGTTGGTCAGCGATCATCGGTCGCAGCCGATTTCGGGCATCGTGCTGATCACCGACGGCGGGCAAAACGCGGGCCTCGATCCATCGGCTGCGGTCGAAGTAGCTCAAGAAGCCGGCATGCCCGTTTACACGATCGGCCTCGGCAGCGACCACCGTCCGACAAGCGTCGATATCGCCGATTTCGCGGTGCCGGTGCGCGTCTACCCCGGTGATAGTTTCGCGGTGACGGCCGATCTGCTGGCCCACGGCCTGAACGGTCGCATCGCGCAAGTCGAACTGGCATCGCGGCCAGCGGGCAAAGGCGCCGCCGCGAAATCGTGGACCATCGAAGGCCAGCAGCAAGTGACGCTACCGGCCGACGGCAAGAAAGAACGCGTGAAATTCGAGCTGGCGGGCGTGAAGGATACCGGCCGTCGCACGCTTGAGCTGCGGATCAAGTCGCCCGTCGACCCCAGCGGCACCGGCGCCCGCCCGAAAAATCAGACCCAAGATGCCGATGTCGAGATCGTCGACCGCAAGAATCGCGTACTGTTGATCGCCGGCGGGCCGACCCGCGAATATCGATTTCTTCGCACTCAATTGCACCGCGATCGCGACACGGTCGTCGATGTTCTGCTGCAAACGGCCCAGCCGGGCATCTCGCAAGAAGCCAACAAGATTCTCGACCGATTCCCCGATTCGATGCAGGAGCTTTCGCAATACGATACGATCGTCGCCTTCGATCCGAATTGGGAAAAGCTCGGCGGTGACACCGGCGACGATGCCGCTGACATTGCCGCCAACGACCAGGCGATCGATCTCTTGGAGCGCTGGGTCGCCGAGGAGGCGGGCGGGCTGGTGCTCATCGCCGGCCCGGTCTACACCGACGATTGGGTCAACGATCAGAAGCTCGGCAAGCTGCGTGCTCTCTATCCGGTCGAGTTCAGCCGGCTTTTGGCGGGCATCAGGGACGCGAAATTCGGCAGCGAGAAGCCAGGCGCGATCGAGTTCACCCGCGAAGGCCAGCAGGCCGAGTTTCTCTGGCTCAGCGAGCCCGGACGGGAAAAAGACGTATCGGCCGCGATGAGCGACCATATCTGGACCAGCTTCAAAGGCGTGTTCGGCTATTATCGGGTGCGCGGCAAAAAGCCCGGCGCGACCGTTTACGCTCGCTACGCCGATCCCGAACTCGCCGGCGGCAACGAAGAATTGCCGATCTACATGGCCGGCCAGCTCTACGGCGCAGGCCGCGTGTTCTACGAAGGAAGCGGCGAGATGTGGCGTTTGCGTGCGATGGATGAATCCTATTTCGAGCAGTTCTACACCAAGCTATTGCGCTACGTGTCGCAAGGGCGGATGTTGCGTGGCTCGCGGCGCGGATATCTATCGGTCGATCGCGATTCGTACCTGCTCGGCAGCGTGGTCGATGTCGAAGCCCGCCTGACCGACGCTCAGCACAATCCGCTGAACAAGCCGAAGGTGGTGGCGGAGGTGACTCCCCAAGACGGCGCGCCGCTGATGCTGCCGCTCTTGCAGGATCCAGGCCGCAAGGGGATGTTTCGGGGCGAATTTATCGCGGTGCAACCGGGCCCGGTGCGGATCGAGCTGCCGATTCCCGACTCGGACGAAGACCCGCTTTCGCGGCAGATCATGGTGAAAGTGCCCGATCTGGAAAAGGACAATCCCCAGCGCAACGACGCGTTGCTCAGCGAGATCGCCGCGCGCACGAAGGGGCGTTATTACATCGGCATTCCCGCGGCGCTCGGCGCTCCCGGCCCCAACAGCCTGCCGCCGCTTGCCGCCCAATTGAAAGATCAAACCCGCACGACCGTTCGCTCCGGCGATCGCGATAAGCCATGGGAACGCCTGTGGGGCACCTGGCTGCTGTGCGGCATCTGCGGCGCGCTCTGCCTGGAATGGCTGATCCGCCGCCTGAGCCGGCTTGCCTGAAGAAAAGGTGTCAGGAAGTCAGGAACCGATTATGGAAAGCGAGTCGAGAAGTAAGGGGCCGGCCGAGAAAATCGGTTCCTGACACCTTTTCTGTCCCTTTTCTGTCTTTCATAAGCAAAACGCAAAACGCAAAAAACGCATGGCAACAGAAGTTCGCTCTCCAAGATTGGCGCCGCAAATCGTGTCGATGTTGGCCGGTTTGCGCCGCCGCATCTTTGCCTACGTTTGCGCCGAGGGGCTGGCCCGCGGCGTGGCGTGGCTAGGCATCGCATTTTGGGTCGCCCTGGCCCTCGATTGGTCGATGGAGCCGCCGGTGTGGTTTCGGTATGGGCTCGTCGGGCTTGCCGGGATCGGATTGCTCTACGTCCTGTATCGCTTCATTTTTCGCCGTCTTTGGCTGCCGATTGCCGACCACAATCTGGCCCTCGTGCTGGAGCGGCGATTCCGCGAATTCGACGAAAGCCTTCTGACCACGGTCGAGCTGACCGAGCAACCGGGCCATGCTTCGGCGTTCCACCCGCAAATGCTGGCCGCCGCCGAGCACGCCGCCATCCGCCGCACCGCGGGCGTGCGGCTGGCCGAAGTGTTTCGCCGTGGGCCGCTGATGCGCAGCCTCGCCGGGGCGGCGTTGGCGATCGTGTCGGTCGGGCTTTTCGCGTGGCTCGCGCCGACGGCCCTGGCCACGTTCGGCGATCGCCTGCGAGGGTCCGATGTCCTTTGGCCGCGGCGCGTGCACCTATCGATCGAAGGGTTCGACAATCCTGAGCGGCGAGTCGTCGTGGCCAAGGGCTCCGATCTGGCGGTCGTTGCCAAGGCCGACACGCAATTCGACGTGCCCGACGCGCTGCAAATCCGCTATCGCACGGAAGAAGGCCGCAGCCGGGAGAACATGAGCCGCGTTGGCGTGGCCGGATCGGACGATAAATTTCAGCCCTATTCGTTCACCTTCCGCGGCATCCTTTCCTCGCGCACGTTCGACATCTTCGGCGGCGACGCCTCGCTGCGCGATTATCGAATCGACGTGGTGGACGTGCCGACGATCGAACTGATGGTGCACTGTGAGTATCCGGCCTACACACGCATGTTGCCGCGCGATTTGCCGGCCCGCTCGCTCGATGTGCCGCAAGGAAGCCGGGTAATGGTCCACGCCACGGCCAATAAGGATCTGGTGGAAGCGTCGATCCAGCGACTGGCGGCCGACAAGGCCGAGCCACTGGCGAAATTGCGGTTCGAGGGAAAATCCGATCGTCGTCATTTCTCGTACAGCATCGATCGGCTGGACGACACGCAAACGCTGCTGTTCACGCTGTTCGACGTGGATGGGATTCATAATCGCGAGCCGATCCGGCTTGGGCTGACGGCCCGGCCCGATGAGCCGCCGCGCGTTGCCGTGCATTTGCGGGGAATCGGTTCGGCAATAACGCCGAATGCCCGATTGCCGCTCGAGGGCGACGTAACCGACGACTACGGCGTGGCGAAACTGTGGTATGAATACAAATCGGCAGTATTGGAAGACGCGTCGGCCGTGAAAGTGCCGCTGACGACCGCTCCCCGCGATCGCACGACGATTCATTTCGATCGCGAATCGAACGAAGCCCTGGATCTGAAAGACCGCGGCTTGAAAGTTGGCGAGCAACTCACCATATCCGTAGACGCCGAAGACAACTGCACGCTCGGCAAGACGCCCAACCTCGGACCCGGCGAGAAATTCCAGCTTGCCGTGGTCCCCCCGGAGCAATTGCTTTCGATCCTCGAAGCCCGCGAACTGACGCTGCGGATGCGGCTGGAATCGGTGGTGCAGGATGTGACGATCACGCGAGATCGCGTGGCACGGCTCGAATTCGCCCCGCCGGGGAAAAAGCCGGCCACCGCCACGCCCTCTCCGGCAAAGGCGCCCGCAGGCGCAAAAAAATCGGCATCGAGGCAGGGTTCTGCCTCACCCTTTGCTCTGGCCGACGCCGGGGCCGAACCGGGCGACGCCCCCGCCGCGCATTCCAAGCCGGCCAGTGCCGGCAGCGAACCCGGCGATGCGCCCGAGGCCAGTCACGGCCTGTCGGCCCCGCCGGTGGTCGTGCAGCAATCCGTGGCCAACACCGAGCAGTCGGCCAGCGAAACGCTGAGCCTGGCCATTTCCTTCGACGACATCCGCGACGAATTGACCAACAACCGCGTCGACACTCCCGAGCTCGAATATCGCCTGAAGGATCAGATCGGCGACCCACTACGGCAAATTGCCGCGAAGATGTTTCCCGACCTGGAAACTCGGTTGCGCAAGCTCGATGCCGTGCTGGCCGACCCGACCGTGGCCAAGGCGCGCCGCGACGAAGCGGTTGCCCAGGCCGACGCGGTTCTGGCAGCCATGCACCAGGTGCTCGGCAAGATGCTCGAATTGGAATCGTTCAACGAGGTCGTCGAGCAGCTGCGCGACCTGATCGAGGCGGAAAAAACGTTGCACCAGCACACGCTCAAGAAACAAAAGGAAAATGCGTTGCAGTTGAACGATTAAGGGCTGCACGAAAATCGGTCCGCTTGAGAGGTCCGTCCGTCGCGAACGCATCGGGCTAATGTTCCTTTGAAAAGCATGAATTATAGCCCGAAGCGTTAGCGAGGACGGCGGCCCGAAAGGTGGAGGCCGTCCTTTGACGCCGGCAAAAGCGTTTGGGGAAATTCACGAAGGGCAAAGTGCCGGATCCAGAGAACTTTTCGATCGTCCGAGGCGACTAAATGGCGATGGAACGTGGCCGTCGGCGGTCGCCATATCGAATGCACCCGTTTAAAACGCGCTGATTCAAAATGCCAGGAGCATCGGTTATGAAAACTCGCTTCGCAATCCTCGCGTTGGCAATCCTCTCTGCCGGCTTCTGGCTCTCGGCGCGAGCCCTTTTGGCCGATCCTCCGGCCAAAACGGACGCCAAGCCGGCCGACACGAAAGCAGTGGATGCGAAGGCGCCAGGTGTCAAGCCGGCCGACGCGAAATCTTCGGGTGCGAAAGCCTCGCCAGCAACCGGCGAGAAGCTCGATGCCGAACAAGCAAAACTGGCGGAGAAATACAACAAGCTCGAAAAGACATTCGGCCGGCTCGCCGAACTCATCGCCACAACCGATCCCAAGCAGGCCGCTCTGCTGCGGCAAGCGTTTGCCGAAAGCCGGTCGCGCTTGATCGACGACCAGTTCGACGAATTGGTCAAGCAACTGGCCAAGGACCAACTCTACTCGGCCACGAAAGGCCAGGTCCAGGTGCAGCAGGATTTGAACCGGTTACTCGAGTTGTTGCAAAGCGGCGATGCCGCGAAACGAGACAAAAGCGAGCGCGAGTTGATTCACAATATCCTGGGCCGGATCGACAAGATGATCAAGGAACAGGAAGGCATGCACGGCGAAACCGAAGGCGATGGCGACTTGAAACAACTCGCCGAACGGCAAGGCAAAGAAGCCGACAAGGCGAAAGACGTCGGCAACGATATTCGCAAGCTCGAACCCAAGAGCGCCGATAGCCCCGAACGAAGCGACTCCAAGAATGGTGGAAAGCCGGGAGACAACAACGGCGATAAATCGGGCAATAAATCAGGCGATAAGAACGGCGATAAATCAGGCGATAAGAGCGGCAGTAAGTCGGCCGACAAATCGGGCGATAAGAGCGGCGACAAATCGAGCGACAAGAGCGGCGATAAATCCGGCGATAAATCCGGCGATGAGTCGGGAAGCAAGTCGGGAAGCAAGTCGGGCGATAAATCTGGCGACAAAAACGGATCGAAGTCCGGCGACAAGAATAGCGCAAAACCAAGCGACAAATCCGGTAAGTCAAACGGACAAGGTCAGGGTCAAGGTCAGGGTCAAGGTCAGGGTCAAGGTCAAGGTCAGGGTCAAGGTCAGGGTCAAGGTCAGGGTCAGGGTCAGGGTCAAGGTCAGGGTCAGGGTCAGGGTCAGGGTCAAGGTCAGGGTCAAGGTCAGGGACAGGGTCAGGGTCAGGGTCAAGGTCAGGGTCAAGGTCAGGAGGGTGGCCAACAAAAGCCCCCCGACGGAAGCCCGCCGGCCGAGGAAGCGAGCCCGGCCCGCCAGCGCCTTCAGGCTGCCGAAGATCGAATGCGCAAAGCACAAAAGCATCTCGAAGAAGCGAAGCGCAAAGACGCCGCCGAAGAGCAGGCCAAGGCCGTCGAAGAACTAAAAGTCGCCAAAGCCGAGTTGGAAAAAATCCTCCGCCAGATGCGCGAGGAAGAAGTCGAGCGCGTGCTGGCCCAGCTCGAGGGCCGCTTCCGCCACATGCTCGCCCTGCAAATCGAGGTCTACGAAGGCACCGTCCGCGTCGACAAGATTCCGCCGACCGATCGCGGCCATGATGAGGAAGTCGAGTGTGGCCGGCTCAGCCGCAACGAATCGGCCATCGTCGTCGAAGCCGATCGAGCGCTGAACCTGTTGCACGAGGAAGGCTCGGCCGTGGCCTTTCCCGAGGCCGTCGATGAAATGCGCGACGACATGCAGCAAGTGGCCGATCGGCTGGCCGCACTCAAGGTCGAGCCGATCACCCAAGGTGTCGAGCAAGACATCATCGCCGCCCTCCAGGAAACGATCCTCGCCCTGCAAAAGGCCCAGAAGGACCATAAGGCTAAGAAAGGAAAGTCCGGCAAGGGAGGTGGCGGCCAGCAAGAGGATCCGCTCGTGGACCAGATCGCCGAGTTGAAGATGATCCGGGCTCTGCAGGTGCGCGTCAACACCCGCACCAAGCGCTATTCCAAGCTCCTCGAGGGAGACGCCGAACAAGCCGATCGGCCCGATCTAATCGAGGCCCTCAAGCACCTTAGCGAGCGCGAAGACCGCATCCACGAGGTGACGCACGACATCGTCGTCGGCAAGAATCATTAACAAGGGCTTTGAGACTTTGAGGCTGTGAGGCCAAGCAAGTTCATGCCGGCCCGTACCTCACAGCCTCAAGCCAGACGGTGCTTTCTTCAACGTAAACTAGTGACAGTTTCCATGTTATGTGGGTAGAATAACAGGGTTGAAATCGTCGCGGCCTGCGTTGCCCGGTTTCAGCCGCCACAAGGAGGATACCGTGCGACAGGAATCTAGCGAGCGAAACAGTTGCCATGCCGGTCTGGCCTTTGGCCTGCCGCGCCATTCGGCGATTCGTCCCGCCGCCATCATGGCATTGCTCGTCGGTTGGCTGGCGATCCTCGCGGGTTCCGCCCTTGCTGCCGACAGCGCCGACGAATTCACGAAAGACCCGACCTGGACCCAACCGACGGCCAAAGCAGTTCGCGCCGATGTTCTCAAGTGGCTCGACGACGCCAAGATCGACGGCAAGAAGATCGACGCGGCGAAGCGCGATTCGATCGTGAAGTCGCTTTGGCCGGAGTCGCCCGCGCCGGCAGCCGGCGAGATGCTCGAGCGGGTCGTGAAAACGATTGCCGAAGTCGAGCCGCGATCCAAGCCGCTGTTGGAGCTTTGCTCCAAGCCGCACGAGATCAAAAAGCTGCCTGATTTCCCGCTGCTGACCGACGACAAGACTCCCGCGATCGTGCGGAACAATTTGCGGCTTTGGTATGGCCGCTGGCTGGCTCAGGAAAAACTCTACGACGAGGCACTCGAGCAGCTTTCGACTCTGAAAACGACCGACGTGGTCGACCCGGCCTCGCTGCTGTTCTATCAAGGCGTGACCTACCACTGGCTGTTGAAAAAGCAGCCCGGTCTGCAAGCCATCGGCAAACTGCTGGAGCGCAAGAATGAGATTCCACGCCGCTACGCCGAACTGGCATCGCTGATGCAAACCGATCTCAGCGCGCTCAAGGACGAATCGCTGGATCATATCGACCGCCGGATGCACGACGTTGAGAATCGCCTCGATTTGGCCCGGGCCGGCAAGAAGGTCCGCACCGAGGAAGACGGCATCATCGCGTCGCTCGACAAATTGATCGAGCAGAAGGAGAAGGAGCAGGAGGAGCAAGAAAGCGCATCGAGCAGCGGCAATCCGAACGGCCATCAGTCGCGCAGCCCGGCCCAGGACAGCATGCTGCCGCACGGGCCGCCGGCCAAGGGCGAGGTGGCCAAGAAAGACATCGGCAATCATAGTGGCTGGGGTGATTTGAAGCCGAAGGAACGGGCCGAAGCGCTGCAAGACATTGGTGAAGAATTCCCGTCGCACTACCGAAATGTCATCGAGCAATACTTCCGCCGCGTTGCCGGCGATAACCCCGGCAGCAATGACCCCGGCAGCAATGACCCCGGCGACGCCATCCCAGCCGATAGCGGCTCCGGGCGATAGCCGCGGCAAATAGCCGGCCGGCAAAGTCACGAAACCCTGGCTCCGCCAAGCGGACGACCTCCTTCCGAAAGATTGTTGCCGAATGGGCCCTTTGATCCTGATCGCCGCATTGCTGGCCGTCGAAGCCCCGCAATTCCAGGTCGACTCGATCGGTGGCACGACGGTCGCCGGCACGCTCGTGCGACTGGATGCCCAGCAAGTCGTGGTTCATGATTCAAGCGGCGACCACGCGCTCAAGCTCTCCGAGGTGCGGTTCGTCGGGGCGGTTGAGAATCAGGCCACGAACTCGTCCGCCGGATCGGTTCTATCCGACAAATCGACAGCAAACGCTTCGAAATCGAAGCCGCCTGAACCGCCAACCGTCGTGGTCGAAACGGTCGACGGCGGGCGTTTGTTTGGCTTCGGATATGAAGTGACCAAAGGCACGGCCCGGCTCAAGCTGGTCGGCGGCGATTCGATCGCCGTGCCCACCAAATCCATCCATCGCGTCGAGTTCATCTCGGCATCGAAACCGGTCGTGTGGCCCGAGTTGCCGAAAGATGCCGCCGGCGACTTGATCATCTTGCAGAAGAAAGACGCAGTCGATCTGGCCGAAGGGATCGTTGGCGACATAACTGCCGACACCGTGCGCTTCTCGCTCGAAGGAGACGTCATTCCGGTCAAACGGACCAGGGTGGTCGGCCTGGTGTATTTCCATTCGGGCCAAGCCGCTTCCCCTTCGCATGCCTTGGCCATCGTCGAGAACAAGGCGGGTTGGAAGGTAAATGCCACACAGGTCGATCTGGCCGCAGGCCATCTGTCGGTCGTAACCACCTTTGGCGTCACGCTCGATTGGCCGCTGGAAGCGGTGCGTTCGATCGATTTCTCGCCTAGCCGCATGGTGTATGTCAGCGATCTGCCTTTGAATTCCGCCGAATGGACGCCGCTCTTGGATTTCGGCAAGCAGATCGACGCGATTTCGCAGTTTTACAAGCCGCGGTTCGATCGGGCCCTCGACGGTGGCAAGCTGTCGATCGACAGCAAAACCTATCGCAAGGGTGTGGCAATCGCCGCTCGCACCGTCTTAGAATACAAGATTGCCGGTCTTGGGCGGCAGTTCCGCGCTACGGCCGGGATCGACGACTCGGTGCACGCGACCGGGGGCGTGCAGCTCACGATCGAAGGGGATGGCAAGAATTTGTACAGCGGCAAGATCAGCGGCCGAGGCGCACCGGTGGATTTGAATCTGGATGTGTCTGGCGTGAAGCGACTTCGGATCGTGGCCGATTTCGGCGGGGGAGCGGACGTGGGCGATTATCTCGACCTAGGCGACGCAAGGATTGTGAAATGATCGAGCGGTATCCGATTTCGAAGCATCGCGCGAACCGAGCGCGGCGACCGATCAACCTGAAAATTCTCGCTGCGAAAACTGTCGCCGTCCTGTCCGCGGCGTTGATCTCCATTTCCGCAATGCCCTCCGCGGCGGCGAGCCCCGAGCCCGACGAAGCGGTGCTAAAAGCCGAGGCGGCGCGGGTCGCGGCCGTGGCGAAAGTCACGCCCTCGGTGGTCTGCATTTTCGCCAAGGAGGGGCAAGGTGGCGGATCCGGCGTGCTCATCTCTCCCGAAGGCTACGCACTGACGAACTTCCACGTCACCCGTGAAGCGGGCACGGCGATGAAATGTGGCCTGTCGGATGGCAAGCTCTACGATGCGGTGATCGTCGGCGTCGATCCGACCGGCGATTTGGCAATGATCCAACTGCTCGGGCGCGATGATTTTCCCGCCGCCGAGCTTGGCGACAGCGACCAGATGCACGCCGGCGATTGGTGCTTCACCGCCGGCAATCCTTTTCTCTTGGCGACCGACTTTCACCCGTCGATCGCCTACGGCATCGTGTCGGGAACGCATCGTTATCAATATCCCGATGGCACCCTGCTGGAATACGCCGATTGCCTTCAAGTCGATGCCGCAATCAATCCCGGCAACTCGGGCGGTCCGCTCTTCAATGCCCGCGGTCAATTGATCGGCATCAACGGCCGCGGATCGTTCGAGAAGCGGGGGCGCGTGAATGTCGGCGTCGGCTACGCCATCTCGGGCAATCAATTGCGAAACTTCATCGGCTGGCTGAAGAGCGGGCGAGTGGTCGACCATGCGACGCTCGGCGCGACGGTGAGCACCGGCGAGGATGGGCGTGTCACCGTATCCGACATTCTGGAGAATTCTGACGCCTATCGCCGTGGCTTGCGGGTCGACGATGAGATTTTGCGGTTCGCCGGCCGCGATATTCGTTCGGCGAATTCGTTGAAGAATATTCTGGGCATCTTTCCCAAGGGTTGGCGTGTGCCGCTGAGCTACCGCCGCGACGGAAAAACCTACGACACGATGGTCCGCTTGCGCGGCGTGCATCACGAAGATGAATTGGCGGAGTTGATGGATGAGCCGCAAATGCCGCGCCTGCAGCCGTCGAAACCGAAGGGAGACGAACCGAAGGGTCCTGAGCCAAAGAAGAAAGGTTCCAAGCAAGGGCCAAAAGGCCAGCCCGACGAACCGTCGCCTTTGCCCGAGCCGATTGCAAAACTATTTCACATGGTGAAGCCGCTTCCCGAAGATGTGAAGAAGCGCTACGTGCCGCGGCACGGTTTTGCAAACTACTTTTACAACAAGCTGAATCGCGATCGCGTGTGGAAAGCCGATCTCTCCCGGGGCGATTTTTCCACGCTCAATGGGCCATGGAGTTTTTCGGGCGATCTGGCCGCGGGCGGCGCGTTCAGCGCCAAATTGCTCGACAAGGAAGTGTCGATGGCATTGCCGCTCGGCGACACCAAGCTCGAGATTACCGATAGCCTTGGCGACGTGCTGAACCCGCCGGGCAGTGGAGGCTTGCTGGCCGCGATGCACCTCTGGCGGAAATTCCAAATCGGCGGCCCGAGCCATTTCGGCGAAGTGACCTACCTCGGCACCATGCCGCTGGAAGGTCGCGAGCGATGGGTCGACGTCTTGTTCGCAACGACCGGCGGCGTCGATTGCCAATTCATGTTCGATGCGACCGACGGCACCCTGTTGGCGATGGAAATGTATCCCCAGACCGATTCCGACCCGTGCGAAGTCTATTTCAGCGACTATCGCGAGTCGAACGGACATTTCCTGCCCTATCGCTTCGAGGTGCGCTACGGCGACAATGTGTTCAATCTGTTCAACGTCACGAAATACGATTTGCAGAAGGGGACCGGCAAATGATCGCGACGCACGATAACAACCGATTGCACCCAGCCAGCCATCCGATGAAGCGCCGAAGCTCGCTTGCGGTTTCGCGCGTGAACCGGATATTTCGGCTGCCAATTTCATCGGCCATGCTGGCGGCGATGGCGATTGCCGTCTTAGCCCCCGCCACGCCCCCAATCGCCGCTGCGGCGGAAAACACGTCGTTCGCTCGTACAGTCGCATCCGTCGAGCCGAAGATCGTGAAAATCTTCGGCAGCGGCGGCATGCCGGGTTTGGCCGATTATCAAAGCGGATTCTTGATCTCCTCCGACGGCTTCGTTCTCACGGCCTGGAGCCATGTGCTCGACACCGACGATGTGACAGTGATTCTCGACGACGGCCGAAAATTCACGAGCAAATTGGTCGGCGCCGATCCCCGATTGGAATTGGCGGTGCTTAAGATCGAGGCGGGCGATTTGCCATTTTTTGATCTTTCGAAGCCGATGCCCGCCGCTGAAGGTACGCGCGTCTTGGCGTTCAGCAATTTATTCGGAGTGGCGACGGGCGAAGAGCCGGCAAGCGTATTGCACGGCACGATTGCCGCGGTCACCACGCTCGATGCCCGCCGCGGCGCCTACGAGACTCCCTATCAAGGCCCAATCTATGCTCTCGACGCCATGACGAACAACCCCGGCGCGGCCGGCGGAGCGTTGACCGACCTGCAAGGAAACTTGCTCGGCGTGCTCGGCAAGGAACTTCGCAACGCGCGGAACAATGTCTGGCTGAATTTCGCGATTCCGACTGCCGAACTCGCTTCGTCGATTGAGGCCATTCGCAACGGCAAGAACCCGGCGAACACGAAAGAAGCCAAGCCCAAGAAGCCCGACAACCCGCTCACGCTGGATCGGCTCGGTCTGGTGTTGATTCCGAACGTATTGGACCGCACGCCCCCGTTTGTCGACGACGTTCGCGCGGGTTCGCCCGCCGCTTCGGCCGGCATTCATCCCGACGACCTGATCCTCCTGGTCGATTCGCAGGTGGTGCAATCGTGCGCCGCGGTGCAGAAGGAACTGAGCCAACTCGAAGCCGACGCGGAAGTGCGCCTTACGCTAATGCGCGGCAATGATTTGCTCGAGGTACAGGTCAAGTCGGGCCAGCCGCAAGGACAATGACTTGCCGAGACGACCGGCGCCGCTCCGTCCCTTGGCTGAATTTTCCCCGCGCCATGCGAAGCTTGAAACCTGAGTTTCAAGATCGTGCCACCTGCCGCGAGGTCGCGGCGATCAAAGAAAACGGTTGCAACTGATGTCGAAACTCGAATTATCGAACTGCAAATTGTCGCGACGGAAGCGCTCTAGCCGCACCGGGCCGCTGGCCGTTTGCCTCGCGCTGGCCTGCCTGGTTTTGTTCGCCGCTACGGCGGCTACTGCCCGCGCCGACGAGGACCTCTCGCTCCACGAGCAAGACGCGTTCAAAGCGGCCGTGGATCGCGTCGCCCCCTCGGTCGTGAAAATCGAAACGATCGGCGGCTTGGAACACGTCGGCGCCTTGCTCATCGGCACGGGGCCGACCTCAGGCGTGGCCGTTTCGCCCGACGGATACATCATTTCCAGTGCATTTAACTTCGTGCAGAAACCGGCAGAAACACTGATCCAGCTCGACGATAAAACGCGATTGCCGGCAAAGATCGTGGCCACCGATCATAGCCGAATGCTGGTGCTGTTGAAGGTGAAGATGCCGGAGGGCAAAAAGCTCGTCGTGCCGGCGGCCGTGGCCAAGTCGGAAATGGCGGTCGGCCAATGGGCGCTCGCCCTCGGCCGCACCTACGACGGCGTCAAGCCAAGCTTGTCGGTCGGCATTATCAGCGCCCTGAATCGCATTTGGGGCAAAGCCATCCAGACCGACGCCAAGGTTTCGCCGAACAACTACGGCGGCCCGCTCGTGGATATTCGCGGCCGGGTGTTCGGCGTGCTTGTGCCGATGTCTCCCATGGCCAACAACGAATTGGCGGGCGTCGAATGGTACGACTCGGGGATCGGCTTTGCCGTGCCGCTCGAGGATATCAATCGTGTCTTGCCGCGGCTCGAAAAAGGGGAGGATCTCGGCTCGGGCCTGCTGGGCATCAGCATGAAGCGCGGCGATATGTTCGCCGATCCGGCCGAGATCGCGGCCGTGCAGCCGAAGTCGCCCGCCTACGAGGCCGGCTTCAAGGCGAAGGACACGGTGGTGGAAATCGACGGCCACCCGGTGGCGACCCAGGTGCAGCTCAAGCATTTGCTCGGCCCGCACTACGGCGGAGACAAAGTGCGCGTGGTCGTGCTTCGCGGCAAGGATCGCATTGAAAGGACCGTCGAACTGGTCGACAAGTTGAACACCTATGCACACCCGTTCCTCGGCATTCTGCCGATGCGGCCGTTTGCGATCAAATCGCCGGCGGAGAAAAAGCCAGCCGAAAGCAAGCCCGCCGAAAACAAAACCACGGACACAGCGCCAGCCGATAAGGAAGCCTCCGACAAAACGCCGGCAGCAAAGGCGCCGACCGAGAAGGCCGTAGACGATCTCGGCGTCGCCGTGCGGTTTGTCTATCCCGACAGCCCTGCCGCGAAAGCGGGCGTGAAGGCGGGCGACCGGCTGACCGGCATCGCCGGCAAGCCGGTGGCCAACCTCGACGAAGCGCTCGCCGAGCTGGCTTCGTTCTCGGCCCACGAGAAAACGCATGTCACTTTCCATCGCGGCGCCGAAACGCATGAATTCGATGTGCAATTCGCCGCTCTGCCGGAAGCATCGCCGCCCGAGTTGCCGCCCGCCCACGGCGAGCCGCCGACCGCCGCCGATCCGAAGCCGAAGTTGGGGATCGTGCCGATCCGCGTGCCGGAATCGCCGAATAAGTGCATAGCGTACGTGCCGGAAAACTACAATCCACAAGTCGCTTGCGGTGTCGTGATCTGGCTCCATGCCCCGGGAAGCTACAAGGAAGACGAACTCGTTGCCGCTTGGAAGGATGTTTGCGCTCGGCACGATCTGATTCTGCTTGCGCCCAAAAGCAACGATCCGGCCCGATGGCAGCGAACCGAATTGAACTTCATCCGCAAAATGCTCGACGAAGTCGTGGCGAAATACCGCATCGACCGGAATCGGATCGTCGTTGCCGGCCAGGAGGGAGGAGGCGCGATGTCGTATTTGTTCGCGCAGAACAATCGCGATTGGGTTCGAGGCGTGGTCGCCATCGACGCGGCCATTCCCGCCGGCAGCCAGGTGGCGCCGAACGATCCAGTCGAGCGGCTGGCCTATTACATCGCGCGCTCCGAAAAATCGACTGCCAATTCGCAGATCGAAGCATCGATCGAAGCGTTGCGGGAGGAAAAATACCCGGTCACGCTCCTGGATCTCGGCCCCGCCGGGCGTGCTCTTTCGGCTGCCGAGTTGACTGAAGTCGGGCGTTGGATCGATTCGTTGGACCGACTGTAGACCGGCTGCCCCTATAGCTGCAGCGATGCGTTGAAAACCGCGAGCGGCGGCCATTCGTCCCATGGAAAAGCGCACTGTGATCGGCCTAATGGCCTTTGCCCTTCTTGCGATCGGCATCGGGCTGACGATGGGCGGTGCGACGAGCGCACCGGCAATCGAGTGCGAGGCATCCTCTTTGCGGCTCGGCGTGGTGTGCTCGCTGCTTTGGCTGGCCTATCCCGAGCTGGTTAAATTGCCCGGCTGGCTATTTCCGGCAATATGTTGCACGGCGCTGGCGGCCTATCGCTGGCGTTGGCTGTTCGCACTGGTGCCGATTATCGCCGCAGCCGGTTGGCTATTGCAGCCGCGAGGCAAGCGCCGCCGCACCGCACGCCGATCGCCAACCCGCAAACGAAGCCAATCGCGAGATGTGTGATATCGCTGCTAGACGTTGGCAAACCGCTAATGCGGGCTAGAACGGTCTTTGCCGTTGGACCTTGAATTACTTCTTCGGCGCGGCCGTGTCGTCCGGCAGCCAGTCGACGAGTTCGTCGGACCAGGTTCCATCGGCTTGCTTCGGTGCGAAGCGATTGATTATATCGGCGGCATCGCCGGTTCCGCCGGGCTTGCCGTCGCTGCCGAAGCTCGTAAGCGTCACCGATCCGTCGCTGCCGACCGTATAGAGGATCGGATTGCCCCACGCGTCGGTCGTGTCGTTGTCGTAGCCAGGCATTTCATCGAGTGCCGCCAGGTCCGGCGGCAAGCGGTCATGCTGCCGAGCGTATTTTAGAATTCTCCGTTTGAGAACCCGCTCCGTCGATTCGGTAAGCGCCCTTGGCGGCACTCGATCGACGAGCGATGCGGAAAGCGATTCGCATCCGGCCACGACGAGCGTGGCGAGCAATAAGAGGATTCGAAGGCTCGATGGGCTGCGCATCGCCACCTTGTCATTCACTGGATGGAAACTCCGCCTATTGCCGGCGGCCGCTGGTGCTCGCCGTTGAGGTGCCGTCGGCGATGTACATGAATGCATCGTCGACGATCCACTGCGTCGA
The DNA here is from genome assembly GCA_036267355.1 of Pirellulales bacterium. Lineage (NCBI taxonomy): Bacteria > Pseudomonadati > Planctomycetota > Planctomycetia > Pirellulales > Pirellulales bacterium. Next base: position 61,990 of record DATAWG010000086.1, read on the forward strand.
CCAACTGTGGCCATCGTCCATGTTCACGAGGTCGAAGAAAAAGCTTTCGAATTGCTCGCATTTGCTGCTATAGGCGAAATACGATGCAACATGGTCTTTCGCCGTGAAGTTCTCGACTCCTTCGTGAATGTAATAGTTCACCTGGCCGTTCGGCCCGAACGACATGCCGAGCGAATACCAGCCCGGCTTGGTGATCCGCGGCCCGGCGACATCCTGGCCCATCTCGTTGGCGCGAATGATGAATTGGGCCGAATCTTCCTTCTGGCCCGAGTCGGCCTTGCTATAGAAGCAGATGAACATGCCGGGCCAGTAGATATCATCCTTCATCGTCCGCCGGCCCCAGCTATAGCTGGTCTTCGTTGCATGGCAGCAGGCGCGATAGCCGAACGAGTTGCCGGTGCGCTTTTCCCATTTGTCGAACGGCGGCAAATAGACCTTCACCACGACGCTCGGCCAGCGAGAAACGGGGGTCATGCCGATTTTCGACGCCACGTCGGCGACGAAATCATCTTGCTGCGGCTTGAAGCTCGGCCGCCCAGGCACGCCCGACCAGAGCGTTTGCATCAGCATCGCGCCCTTGCTTCCAGCGATGCCGCCGGGCGGGGTTTGCACGAGCCGCACGATATCCGGCGCCCCGCGCATCATCGGCTCGAACCATCGGCCGTTGGCCGCCACTCCGCCGGGCAACCGCTCCTGGCCATCGATGTTTTGGCTGCTCTTGGGCAGATTGGCGATGTAGTTCCACTTCGGGGCTTCGAAATCGTCGCCGACTTCCATCACCCGGCGGCCCGAGCCGGGGATGAAATCCTGTGCTCGCGATTGTCGCGCATGAACCAAGCTGATTGCGAATGCCATTGCGACCAGCGTCGTCGAGATTTTCTGCCGCAGGCAAATTTTGAGGCAAATTGCCATGTCCATACTCCTCGAATTCGGAACAGCCATCGTTCGATTCGCAGCGCGAAGCACGCCCGGAACGCGACCTTCGCGCGCGTCTGGTTATCGACGGAAGTTTATTCAAAATGGGCAAAGTCTTCCGCGTCCGCCGAGCCGGATTCTACTCCGTTTAGGGCTTCGTGCAAGGTCGATCCAAACGTGGGTTGCCTCGAAATGGCGCGGAGCAAATGGCGGTTGCAGAGGAAACGCCGCCATTCAAACTTCAGTCGGTCTTTTTGAGGTGGTCATTGAGTCTCCTTGAACTTCCCATACGCCTATTCCGCCACACGCCAGCGGGTCTGGAACAGTCCGTAGATCGCGGCTAGGAGGAACGTGTCCAGGACCGCCGTGAAGCCGAGGTAAGTGAAATAGGCCGTCCAAGGGCCGCCGCGATCGGTCATGTCCGGCACATGGAATTGCAGCGGCGTGTTGAAAGCCGCGCTGAGCGGGCTGATTCGCTGGATCGACTCGATCCATTGGGCCGTATGGCTGCCGGGGTAATATGTCTCGGTGAAAAACCGCAGGGCCAGCGGCAGGCAGAAGAGCGTGCCAATCAGCAGGTAGCTGGTCATCAGGCTGACCGACGTTTTCCGGCACAGCACCGAGCAAAACATCGCCACCACGGACGTCGTCAGGCAGGTCATCAGGATGATGCCGAAATAGGCCGGCGGGGCCCAAAAATTGTTCCAGCCGAATGAGCCCATGGCGTACGAGCAGAGCAACGGCCAAGCGACGAAAGCCGTCAGCACGGTCGAAACACGCAGGCCCGAAAACAGCTTGCCCCACAAAATCTTGCCGGGGCTGATCATCGTCGTCAAAAGCATTTCGAGCGTTTGCCGTTCGCGCTCGCCGGTGATACTGCCGGCCGAAAAGACCGGGCCGACCAGCACGTTGAACAGCAACACATAGGCGATATACCACGGCGCAAGATAAACTTTGATATACAACAGCCATGCCATGAGCGGCATCGCCAGCACCGTGCTCACCATGATCACCACGCGGAGCATCAGCGTGCCCTGGCTAAAAATCTCGCTCCGCAATTCCTTGTCGAACACGGGATTCACGCCGTCGGGCAAGAGCGTCGTCCGCGGCGCCGGCACGAGCAGCCGGTCGGGAAATTGATCGGCATGGATCACAAGTCCGACGGCATGTTGCTCTTCTTCCTCTAGATCGACGACTTCGTTTCCCTCGCTGCCGACGTCGGGTGGGTGCAACAGCCGGGCGGCGGTTTGCGCAAACAATGCCACGCAGATGAAGCCGAACAGGGCCGGAATGACCGTCACGGTGGCGATCAAGCGAAACTCGCCCGCCTGCCCCATCGCATTCCACAACAGCACCGCCACGATTGCCAGCGGCAGAATCACGAGGTATGAAACCACGAGCGCCGAGGAAGTCCGCCGGAAATAGCTGCTGCAGGCGACGCTGATCATTCCGTACAGCGCGACGGAAAACATCAGCGCCAGATAGGCCGCCAACACTTCATACAGCGACACGCCCCCCAGCGGCAAACAGAGCATCACGATCGGCAGCGACGAAAAAATCAGCACCGCCAGATGCGCCAGCGAGGCAAACAGTTTTCCTAGCACGACCGCCGCCGGCCGCAACGGGCTGGCCAGCAGCATTTCATACGTTTTGCGCTCTTTTTCGCCGGTGATCGACCCGGCGGCAAAGCTGGGGGCCATCAGCGACGCGAGCACGTATTGCCCCAAGAAAAACAGATTGATCAGGCTCTTGGCCTCGTCCGATCCTTGCGAAAGATCGACGTGCCGCTGCTGCGGCCAAGCAAGAAACACCAGGATGCCCAGCGCGAGGTTGTAGCCCACGAGCAACAGCATGGCCCGCCGCGTGCGCAAATTGACAAGCAATTCGCGTTGCAAAACGGGATTTTCGAAGAGATACATCGGGGGTGCCCCTCACGGCAACAGCGACGTGGTCACGTCTAGTATTCCCGCGGCGTCACTCTACCTTGTACTCGGAGTGGCAATCCCTGGATTCTTAAAAATCCTTCGGCGTCGGTTTGGTTGTACGAGCCGCCGGCTTCCATGCTGGCCACGGCGGCGTCGTAGAGGCTGTTGGCGCTTTGCCGCGAGGCGACCATGATGTTGCCCTTGTACAAATTCAGCCGCACTTCGCCGTTCACTGGCCGCTGCGCCTGGCGAATGAACGCCAAAAGAGCGTCCATCTTGGCCGTGTACCAAAATCCGTAGTACACCATCTCGGCCACTTCCGGCGAGAGCCGATCGCGCAGATGAACAAGATCGCGGTCGAGCGTGAGCTGCTCCACCAGGAGATGGGCGGCGTAGAGCAATGTCATTCCGGGAGCTTCATACACGCCGCGGCTTTTCATCCCCACGAAGCGGTTCTCGACCATGTCGATCCGGCCGATGCCGTTGCGGCCGCCGATCTTGTTCAACTGGCGAACCATTTCGATGGCGCTATAGCGCCGGCCGTCGATCGTCGTGGGCACTCCCGATTCGAAGCCGATCGCCAGCGATTCCGGCTTGTCGGGCGCCTGCTGCGGCGAGACGGTCATGCCGAAATCGACCAGTTCCAATCCGTTGGTCGAAAGGTCTTCGAGCTTGCCGGCCTCGTAGCTGATGTGCAAGCAGTTTTCATCGGAGCTATACGGCTTGGCGGCCGACGCTTTGACCGGAATTTTGCGTTCATTGCAATACTCGATCATTTCCTTGCGGCCGGGAAACCGCGAGCGAAATTTTTCGATCCGCCACGGCGCAATCACGTGCACCGCCGGATCGAGCGCTTCGGCGGCAAGCTGAAAGCGGCACTGATCGTTTCCCTTGCCCGTCGCGCCATGGGCATAAGCATCGGCCCGCATTTCCCGGGCGACCTGCAAGCAAACCTTCGAAATCAGCGGCCGGGCGATCGAGGTGCCGAGCAGATAGAGCCCTTCGTATTTGGCCTGCCACTGCAGAACGGGAAAGGCGAAATCGCGGCAGAGTTCTTCCTGGGCATCGACGATCCGGGCCGAGGCCGCTCCGCATTGCCGGGCTTTGGCCAGAATTGCCTCGCGATCTTCGCACGGCTGCCCGAGATCGACATACACGGCATGCACATCGTATCCCTCGTCGCGCAGCCAGCCGAGGATGACCGAGGTGTCTAATCCGCCCGAATACGCCAACACGCAGCTTGGCATGGAATGCTCCCGGTTGATTGATTCGATTGTGCACCGGTTCCTGATTTGAATTCAGACGATTATACGGTCTCACGCGGAGGCGCGGAGCCGCCGGAGAGAAAGATTTGGAACACGCTCGAGAGGAAAACGCGGGAGCGGGCAGGCGTCATGCCGACGGCGTTGCGTGCGCATGGCTATTGTAGCAGGCACACGGAGTGTGCCTGCTACGTTGGTTGCGGCTCCGCCCCCGGCATGGCCCGGCGGGAAGGGCAAACATCAATCTCCGCGCTGACAGGGTAGCCGGGGGCAGATAGAATGCCGGCCATGAATCGTCAACCTTATTTATTCGCGGCCGCGGTGTTGGTGGCCATCGCCTTTTCGATCGGCTATGCCGCCGGCAGCGGCGGATTGTCGGGCGTTGGCACGCCTGCCGCGGCCCCCGCCGCGCGGGAAGATGGCATTTCCTGCTATTTCTCGCCGCGCGGCGGTTGCACCGACGCGGTGGTCGCGGAAATCGAGCAGGCGCAGCACGAAATCATGGTGCAGGCCTATTCGTTCACGTCGCACCCGATCGCCGAGGCGCTCATCGAAGCCCACCGTCGCGGTGTGAAGGTGACGATCGTGCTTGATAAAAGCGAGCTCAAGGAACACTCGCTTGCCGACGAAGTGGCGGGAGCCGGCATCCCGACCTTTGTCGACGACAAGCACAAGATTGCCCACAACAAGATCATCCTGATCGACGGCCGGACGATCATCACCGGCAGCTTCAATTTCACCACCGCCGCCGAACACAGCAATGCCGAGAACTTGTTGATCCTCCACGACCGCTCCAAGCTCTACGCCGCGTATCAGCAGAATTTCGAGCACCACCTCGGCCACTCGGTGACGTTTAGGGGCGAGGGGTTAGGGACGAGAAACGAGGGGAAGACAACCAGGGTACGCTTCTAGTATGATCCCATCGAATCGGCCACCTCGATCAGCGCGGCGAACACAACCCGCGGCCGAGTGTCCTTGCTTGTAGGTGCGTTCCCCCTGCTTTTTTCGTGCGCGGCTTGTCGTCGATTTCCACTCGTCCCTCGCCCCTAGCCCCTCGCCCCTAATGTTACGAACCCATACCTGCGGCCAATTGCGAGGCTCCGACGTCGGACAGACCGTGACGCTTTGCGGCTGGGTCGATAAAACCCGGGATCACAAGGGCGTGATCTTCGTCGATCTGCGCGATCGCTATGGCAAGACGCAAGTCGTGTTCGATCCCGATGCCGGGCAGGCGAATATCGACATCGCGCGCTCGCTACGGGCCGAGTTTGTCGTGCTTGTAAGCGGGGTCGTGGCGCATCGGCCGGAAGGAACGGTCAATCCGAAGCTGGCAACCGGCGAGATCGAGTTGCATTGCCGCAAGGTTGTGGTGTTGAACCAAAGCGCGACGCCGCCGTTTCAACCCGGCAGCGAAGAACTGCCGGGCGAAGAGATCCGCCTCAAACATCGCTACATCGATCTTCGCCGCCCCGACATGCAGCGAATCCTGACGCTGCGGCATCGAATCATCAAAGGCATGCGCGATTATTTCGACGAGCACGGCTTTCTCGAGATTGAAACGCCGATGCTCGGCCGCAGCACGCCCGAGGGGGCCCGCGACTATCTCGTGCCGAGCCGCATTCAACACGGCAGTTTCTACGCGCTGCCGCAATCGCCGCAGTTGTACAAGCAGATTCTGATGGTGGCGGGCTACGATCGCTATGTGCAGGTCGCCCGCTGCTTCCGCGACGAAGATCTGCGGGCCGATCGCCAGCCGGAATTCACGCAGTTGGACCTGGAGATGTCGTTTGTCGACTCCGACGACGTGATCGGCATCATCGATGGCCTTGTCGAGCGGATCGCCCGCGATGTGTTGGGCCTGGACGTTAAGTTGCCGCTCAAGCGCATGACCTACGACGAAGCGATGGAGCGATTCGGCCACGATGCGCCCGATTTGCGCTTCGGCATGGAACTTAGCGATCTCACCGATTTGGCAAAGCAAACCGAATTCCGCGTATTTCGCGGGGCTGCGGATGGCGGCGGCCGAGTGCGCGGGGTGAACGCCAAGGGGGCGGCGGCGAATTATTCTCGCAAGAATATCGACGATCTGACCGCCCAGGTGATGCAAAACTCCGGAGCGAAGGGCTTGGCTTGGTTCAAAGTCGAGGAAGGCCGCACGTTGGCCTCGCCGATCGCCAAAAACTTTGCCCCCGAGCTTTTGGCCAAAATCGCCGACCGCATGCAGGCCGAGCCGGGCGATTTGCTGCTGATCGTCGCCGACACGTTCGAGGTGACCTGCAAGGCGCTGTACGGGCTGCGGAAACGATTCGGCGAAGAATTAAAACTCTACGACCCGCGGGCGATGCATTTTTCCTGGATCGTCGAGTTCCCGATGTTTGCTTACGACGAAGAGGAAAAACGCTGGGCCGCAATGCATCACCCGTTCACGGCCTGCCGGCCGCAAGACGACGCGCTTCTTGCCACCGACGCCGGCAAATGCCGCGCTCAGGCCTACGACCTGGTGATCAATGGCTCCGAGGCTGGCGGCGGCACGATCCGAATTCACGACCCGGAAATGCAGCAGCAAGTGTTCGGCCTGTTGGGCATCGACCGGCCGACCGCCCGCGAGCGGTTTGGCTTCTTGCTGGATGCTTTGCAATACGGCGCTCCGCCGCATGGCGGCATCGCGCTGGGCATCGACCGCTGGGTGATGCTCTTCGCCGGCCTGACGAATATCCGCGACTGCATGGCATTCCCGAAAACGCAAAAGGCCACCGACCTGATGACCGAAGCGCCCGGCGCGGTCGATCCGCGGCAGCTAAAGGAATTGGGGATCAAATTGCAGTAAGAAGAAGAAAACGATTCACGCGGAGTCGCGGAGACGGCGGAGGAGGGAAGAGACACCACGCGCGAAACGGCAAGCGATGCACGACGCACTGCGGCCGAACACACGACTTTCCCTGTTCAGATTTGTTCGCGTGCTCCGCGATCCCCGCGTCTCCGCGTGAGAATGTCTTCGTCTTTTACGTCGATACGAAGCATACGAGCGACCGACCGTCGAGTTCGATCGAGCCGTTTGGTGGCGACGGCGGGCCGTCGAGCTTCGGATAAATGTCGTTCGGCGGTTCAGCGGCCGTGTCGACGAATTTTTTCCAACTGATCGGGCGCACCAGCGACGGCAGGGTGAAAGTTCGCGGCAGGTAGCCGGCATGAATGAGCAGCATGACGTGCCGCGACATCTGGCTTCCGTTCCCGGTTTTGGCCGGCGCTCCGAACACGCAGATCAGGCTCGGATCGTCTTCCTCCCAGCGCTTCCCGGAGCCGTCGGCGGCAAACCAACTCACGTCGGGCAGTTCCCCGGCAAGCCACGGTTCGCCGCGCAAGAACTCTTTGCGCCGCAGCGTCGGGTTGGCCCGCCGCATCGCGATCAGACCTTGCACGAAACGCAGCAGATCGGCATTCTTCTCGGCCAGCCGCCAATCGAACCAACTGATCGGATTGTCTTGGCAATAGGCGTTGTTGTTGCCGCGCTGCGTCCGGCGGCATTCGTCGCCCGACAAAATCATCGGCACTCCCTGGCTCAACAACAGCGTCGCCAGAAAGTTGCGAATCTGCCGCTGACGGAGCTGCTCGATCGAACGGCGGCGGGTCGGACCTTCCAGCCCGTAGTTGTCGCTCATGTTGTTGTTGTCGCCGTCGCGATTGCCTTCGCCGTTATCATCGTTGTGCTTGCGGCAATAGCTGACCAGATCGTTGAGCGGGAAGCCGTCGTGGGAGGTGATGAAATTGATGCTGTGGTACGGATGCCGGCCGCCGGCTTGATACAGATCGGCCGAGCCGGCCAATCGCGTCGCCAGTTCGCCGGTCAGATGGCGATCGCCGCGCCAGAAGCGGCGAATATCGTCGCGATATCGGCCGTTCCATTCCGCCCACCGCAGCTTGGCGAACGAGCCGACCTGATACGCTCCCGAGGCGTCCCACGCTTCGGCGATGATCTTCGTGTCGGCCAGCAGCGGATCTTCGGCAATTCGTTCGACCACCGGCGGATTGGGAGTAATGTCGCCGTTTCGGTCGCGGCTCAGGATCGACGCCAAATCGAAGCGGAAGCCGTCGATGTGGAAATTGTGGACCCAATGCCGCAAGCACAAAAAGATCAGTTCGCGAACGATCGGATGATTGCCGTTGATCGTGTTGCCGCAACCGGAATAGTTGCGATAGTAGCTGCCGCCGTTGCCGAGCATGTAGTAGACGCGGTTTTCGAGTCCTTTGAAGCTGAGCGTCGGCCCGAGTTCGTTGCCTTCGGCAGTGTGGTTGAACACGACATCCAGAATCACTTCGATGCCCGCCTGGTGCAGCGCGCGAACCATCTGTTTGAATTCGGTCACCTGCGCTCCGGGCACCGGGCTTGAAGCATAGCCGCGGTGCGGGGCAAAAAACGCCAGCGGATCGTAGCCCCAGTAGTTGGGCCGCGCCAGATCGTGCCCCAAAATCCCCTCGGTCGGGAATTCATGCACCGGCATCAATTCGACGGCCGTCACGCCCAGCGACTTCAAATACGGGATTTTTTCGATCACGCCCAGATACGTGCCGGGATGTTCCACGCCGCTCGACGAATCGCGCGTAAAGCCTCGGACGTGCATTTCGTAGATAACCGTGTCGGACAGGTTGCGGCGCAGATGGCGATCGTCTTCCCAATCGAAGGCATCGTCGATCACCACGCATTTCGGCGGCCGGATCATGCCGTCGTCGCTATGCAAGAATTTTCCGGCGAGCGCTCGGGCGTAGGGATCGATCAGCCGGGCTCGGCCGTCGAAGCGGTTTCCTTTTTCGGGCTCGAACGGCCCATCGGCTTGAAGGTGGTAAAGCTGGCCGTGGCCGACTCCGGGAACAAAGATGCTCCAAATATCACCCCACCGATCGGTTTCACGGTCAAACGAAATGATCTCGTTCGGCTCGCGATCTTCGACGCGATCGTAGAGCAAGAGCCGCATGGCGGTTGCCGATCGGCTGAAAACGACGAATTGCACTCCCGTCTCGTGGACGATGGCGCCGTAGGGGAGAGGATAAGTGAACTGCAGGGCCGGATGAGGGTGCGGAGAAGGCTTGAGCACAGTGCGTTGCGTCTCCAAGGGGTCGGGCGTAGGTTGTTGCATCGTATTGGCCGCCGAGAGCGCTCGGCTCTCAAAAAAACCATACCACCTACTGAACCCAAAGGCCGCCGCCGCGACGCGTAAATCGTGGCCCAATCGAGCTTTGAAAGACGGGTAGCCCGGATTGGCTTGAGTGGGCCGGTTAGCCAAACTTGTCGGCCGTGCCCCGTGGGAGGCTTTCGACCCAGATAGCCTCGCGCAACCGCTCCAGCTTCTCGACTCAATTTAGAATGACTCCTACGAGCACGCGGTGCCATCCTGCTATGCTTGCCCCCCTCTGTCAAGCAAAATCATGGCGACCGACGGTTGGCCGGCGACCCCCGTCGCGGATGTGGCGACGGTTGTGATACGCGGCTCTGCAATGGTGGATTGACTGATTTCCCGCATCAATCACAATGGCCGAACACGGCGATCAATTCATGCAGATCTGTATCGGTCCGGGTTCGGGAGAATCGATTGATGTTGACTCAAATGACAGCCGGCGCCCCTGGGCCGTCGGTCGGTCGATGGTGGAATTGGCTGGTGCGCTCGCGAGCGTGGATCGGCATTCTGCTTTTGCTCCCGTTTGGATTCGCGGCAGTCTTCTCCCCACCGCACTCGCCGGAAGGAAGCTGGGGCGACATCGGCTTGGACATACCAGGTTGGTTGTTGTTCATGGTTGGTGCGGCATTGCGCTGGTGGGCCACTCTCTACATCGGCGGCAGGAAGTCGACGTCGGTCATTACCGAGGGCCCCTATTCCATCTGCCGCAATCCGCTCTACCTGGGCACCTTCTTGATGTTAATGGGATTTTCATTTTACTTGGAGTCGCTGACGTTTGCGGCAGGGTGCGTGGTGGCAGCAGTGTTTTATTTATCCGTTACCGTCTCGGCAGAAGAAACAAGGCTGCGGCAACACTTCGGCCAACCATTCGTCGATTATTGTCGCACGGTGCCACGGTTTTGGCCGCGGTTCCGGCTGTTTCGCTCCACCCCGGAGATCGTCGTGAGCGTCCGCGGTCTTCGGTCGGAAGCATATCGGGCAGCGCGCTGGATTTGGCTGCCGTTGTTAGGCGAAATCGTCGCCCAATGCCGTACCGAGGCCTGGTTTCCCCGCTGGTTCCATATGCCCTAAGTTCCAAGGGCCAAATTTGCGGTTCTCGCCGCGCACCGTCGCGGCCATCTCATCTCCCCCGCGTCTCCCTTGAGACATCTCTTCCCGGAGCGCTACGGCAGCGGTTTGACCGAGCGCCAGCGGTCTGGTAATTTGCAGCATGTCAGGCCTTCTCGCGCGGCGGGACTCTTGGATCGTTTATCTTTGGCGGTTCATCTTCCTCGATATTCGGTAGGGATTCGTTATGGCATCGGTTCGTAGTCGATTGGCATTGGCACTGGTGGCCGGCATCGCGTCGGCAATGTGCGGTTGTTCGGCGAAGACACCCGATCGCGTGGCCGCTCCGGCAATCGATCCGTCGGCAATGGCGGCCAAAGCAATGGCGCTATACGACACGAACAAAGACGGCGTGCTTTCCGGCGACGAACTGAATAAATGCCCCGCCATCAAAACCTCGATCAAGCTCTTCTCCAGCGGCGACGGCAAAGTGACGGCTGACTCGATCGCCGCCGAATTGCAAAAGATGAAAGACAGCAAAGTGGGCATCATGTCGCTGATCGCCAACGTGAAACTCGACGGCGCCGAACTCGAGGGAGCCAAGGTGCAACTCGAACCCGAGCCATTCATGGCCGGCGCTATTTCGTCCGCTTCCGGCATGACGAACGCCAAGGGCTCCGCGAGCCTGGTGATCGATTCGCAAGGCGGCGGCCCGCGCGGTGCAAATCCCGGCCTCTACAAAGTGCGAATCACGAAGCAGGTAAATGGCCACGAAATTATCTCGGCGCGCTATAACACAGACACCGAGTTGGGCATCGACGTCGCCCAAGATAATCTGGATCTGATGAGCCAACTCCGCTTCGATTTGAAGAGCCGATAACGTAGCAGGCGCCGATAGCGTACCAGGCACAGTCCCTGTACCGTCTGCGCTGCTCTATGCGTCGCGGACCGCGGACGGCACACGGAGAGTGCCTGGACCTTTGGTTGCGCCAAAGGGCCGCGCGTGTGCCGTGGCCGTCAATCGGCTTTCAACAGTTCGTGCAGGTGGAAGTGGAATTTGCCGAGTTTTCCGCCGTAGTTGCCCGCGGAAATCGCGGGCACTGCCGGTCCGGCCGCGGCCCGCATCGCCGCCGCCATCGCATCCCCAACCGCTTGTTCGTCGGTGCCGTCGATCACGATCTCGTAGGCAAAGTTCGCCGCGGGATGAAGCCGCGATTCGACTCGGCCGCGAAGCGTGGGGCAGAACGGGTCGCTGGTCGACGCTTTGAGTTTCTTGTAGCGCGAGCCGACTTTGCTGCCGCTGCGGGCGACACCGCCGGGAAACGGCGTAATCGTGCCGGCGAGCGCTGCCACCGCCTCCGCGCCGTGCCGCGCCGCGGAAAGCGCTTCGTCCAAATCGGCGGATTGCAAAATGATGTTGCCGCCGCCGATGCCTTTCTCGATGCCAAGCGACTCGGCCACGAGGAATTCGCCATCCATCACGGGGATCCGCCAGAATCGCTGCGGTCCGACCAGTTTGCTCTTTTGAAATCCATCGCCGAAAAAGCGGAGCGATTTGCCAAGCGGCACCCGTTCGGCAGCCTGCGACAGGCCGTCGTACACGGCGGTGGTGGGGCATGTCATCAGGCATTGCCCGGTGCGGTTTAACAGCGAACGGCCCAGGTTCTCCGCGGAAAAGCCGAAAGCCAAAATGGCGGCGCCGGGGCGACGATCCGGCGTTTCTCCCGTTGAGAGCCAATTTTCCACGCCCGCCTCGGCATCGCAAGCGATGATCGAACTGGCATAGCCGGTGAATTCGGCCACGGCAGCGCGTAGCCAAAACTCGTCGTGCGCCGTGACGATTAGCCGCGCGTAGCGCATGCGAAACGCTTCGGCAAACGTGGCGTCGATAATCGTGGAACCAAGCTTCATCGGTCGCTGCGCCTTTCGTCCGCAACTCCACTGGGCCAATAACTGTAGTAGGCACACTCCGTGTGCCGCCAGCGCGCCGTGGCGTGTTGCGCAAAAAGCAGCGCAGACGGAGTGTGCCTGCGACGTTCGTTGCGCTCCGCCGCCAGTCCTTTGCCAAGCACCGCGGCTCATTGGTCTTATCACATCTTGCCGGCACTTCAATGGCCCCGCCCAACCGGTTGTAGACTATGTTTAAGCAATTGCGGGTTTTGCCCGCCGGCGCTTATAATCAGGGTTTATCGATTTTGGTTGTTACAGGGGGGGACGGGCTCATTATTCGGCGGCGTGCTGGGATGCAATTCCTGGCGCCGCGAGCCGAAGAATGAGCCAGACCCCGATCGCGCTTTCCAGACAGGAGATTTTCGTGTCCACCGGCAAATTCTTGTTCACCAGCGAATCGGTCAGCATGGGCCATCCCGACAAATTGGCCGATCAGATTTCCGACGGCATCCTCGATGCCCTGATCGCCCAAGACCCGCACAGCCGCGTGGCTTGTGAAACGCTGGTGACAACCGGAATGGCCATGATCGCCGGCGAGATCACCAGCCGCGGCACGATCGATTATCCGACCGTCGTTCGGCAGGTGATTCGCGACGTTGGTTATGTTGATGACCAAATGGGAATCTCCGCCGACACGTGCGCGGTGCTGGTCGCCGTTGGAAAGCAGAGCCCGGACATTGCCCAAGGCGTGAACGAGAATCAAGCGGCGGGCAAGGAAATCGGCGCCGGCGATCAAGGGTTGATGTTCGGCTATGCCTCGAACGACACGCCGGAATTGATGCCGCTGCCGATCGCCTTGGCCCATCGCATTCTGAACCGACTGACCGAAGCCCGGCAAAACCGCGATGTCGATTGGCTCCGGCCCGACAGCAAAAGCCAGGTTACGGTCGAATTCGATGGCCAGCGGGCCGTGCGCGTCGATACGGTCGTGGTTTCGACGCAGCATGCGCCCGAAGCAACGCACAAACAGATTTACGACTATGTCGTCAACCAGATTGTCTTGCCGTGCTTGCCCGAGGAATTGGTCAACGGCAAGATCACCTACCACGTAAATCCGACTGGGCGATTCGTCGTTGGCGGGCCGCAAGGAGATTGCGGGCTGACCGGGCGGAAGATCATCGTCGACACCTACGGCGGGTGGGGACGCCACGGCGGCGGCGCGTTTAGCGGCAAAGACCCGACGAAAGTCGATCGCAGCGCCGCCTACATGGCCCGGCATATCGCCAAGAATGTCGTGGCCGCCGGCTTGGCCGATCGATGCGAATTGCAGTTGGCCTACGCAATCGGTGTTTCCGAGCCCGTGAGCGTGCATGTCGACACGGAAGGGACTGGCCGGCTCGAAGACGAAAAGATCTGCCGGCTGATTCGCGAGCTCTTCCCGCTTACGCCTAGCGGCATCATCAAATATCTCGACCTGCGGCGGCCGATCTATCGCAAGACGGCGGCTGGCGGCCATTTCGGACGCAGCGAACCGGAATTCACGTGGGAAGGCACTGCCAAGGCGGCCGAACTGGCCGATGCCGCAGGCATCGGCGCGGCCGTGGCCTGAGCGTCGGATAAGCTGGTCGCAATCGAGCCATTGAGCGCCGGGATCGCTGAACTCTGGAATCGTGCAGCATGGACGCTGGGGTCATTGATCTTGCCGCGGCGTGGCGACCGGCCGCGGATCGATTTCGCGTTCGACTGTCGCTGTGGATCTCTGGTCTACTTGTTGCGGCGATGGCCGTAGCGACGGCACTCATTCTCGCACGGCGATTGGCCGGCGGCCTGGAACAACCGCTTTCTTCCGTTGCGATCGGGTCGGCAACGGCGATTGCGGCGATCTTGGCCGCGGCCGCTCGATTCACGATGCCGACGAATTTCAGCGCGAGCCGCGCGGCGGTCGCATGGCTGCGATGGTCGACCGCCGTCTTGCTCGTGGTCTTCGTCGCCGCGCTTTGGCTCCCCGGCACTTCGTGGTTCGCGATTGCCATTGCGTGGGGAATCGTGGCGGTGGAAGAATTATTGTCGTGGCGGCGCTTTCACGACCGCACCCGCCGCAGCACGATGGTCGTCGCGCCGCGCAGTGTTTCGAGCCTGATCGCAAAACCGGATGAGGTCGGTCTTCAGCTTGCGATTCCAGGTATCGTTCCGGCAAGTGCTGTTGCAACTGCGGCGGCTCCGCTGCTGCCGCCCGCATCGCCGGCCACTTCGGCCGAGGTGATCCAGCAATCGACCCGCTCGCATACGGCAGGGGGCGTCGATCGGCTCGCCGGCTGGCTGCAAATGGCGCTGGCCGCGGGCGAGCGGAATGCGACGGCCCACATCGCTTTTTGCCCGCCATTCTTGGAGACGCCGAAGATTTCGCTTCGCCAGACGGCCGGCCCGGCGGGCCGCATTCGGGCCATGCAAATTCTGCCGCATGGAGTCCGATTGGAATTGAAACTGGACCATTCGCCGCGCCAA